>PWJP01000054.1 GCA_003559985.1 Saprospirales bacterium | reverse complement strand
TCATTCCTCAACAGAATCGTAATCAATAGCAAAGTAAGGCATTCGCAGGCAAATTGTATGCATGCATGCCCCCAATCTTTCCGCAATTTAAGGCCTTTTTTTGTTTACACAACGCTTTGAGACATTTTCAATGACACCATTGTCTCTTTTTTCTACTGTTTATTCGTTGCCGTAGCCGTGACATAATCCCCACAGACTCAATTGAACTGTAGCCTTCAGACGATGTTGTGGAAAGAGAATGCTTAACTTTGCCTTTTTTCAGGTATTGGTACGCTATTGAATCGAAACCGGAAAGGGCTCTAAAATAAGCCCCCGTCGCTGCAAGTTAAAAATCAGTGAAATGGCTGGGAAATAACACTTAGTCATCAATTGTGAGAAGAAATTGTTGCACACCAATAGCCTGGCACGGAATAAATAAATAGATGAAGAAAAATATCAGAAATTTAGACAAGGAGGAACTCAGGGACTTATTCAAAAGCATGGGTCAGCCCTCATACAGGGCAGACCAGGTTTGGCGATGGTTGTGGGTAGAGGGCGTCAGTACTTTTGAAGAGATGACCAATCTATCCAAAGCATTGCGAAGTGAGCTTGACGAAGGTTTTGAAATAGATAAAGCCATTGTCGCCAGTGTCCAAAACAGCAGTGATGGAACTGTCAAAAGTGCTTTTAAACTCGTTGATGGTGCCACCGTGGAGGCCGTTCTAATTCCTGTCCCGGATGACAGGAGATTTACCCTTTGTGTAAGTTGCCAGGTGGGCTGTAGTTTGAGTTGCTCCTTTTGCGCTACTGGACGCATGAAGCGGGTGAGAAATCTCACAGCCGGAGAGATAGTGGACCAATTTTTTGAAGTCAATAAACAGTCGCTTGAGATTTTTGGTCACCCGCTGACCAATATCGTGTATATGGGAATGGGAGAGCCTCTACTCACCTACAGAGAGGTCATGAAGAGCATCGACCGCATCACCGACCAGGATGGTATCAATATGTCACCGAGGAGGATTACCGTGAGCACAGCGGGGATAGCGAAAATGATAAAAAAACTGGCTGACGATGAAGTGCGGTTTAATCTGGCCCTGAGTCTGCACGCTGCCAATGACAAAAAGCGTGACGAGATTATGGCAATCAATGAACAAAACGACCTCAATAGCCTGATGGAAGCACTCACCTATTTTCACCGGAAAACGGGCAATAGAATCAGCTACGAATACATTGCATTTCACGAATTCAACGATTCAGAAGAAGACGCAGAACAACTCGCTCAACTCTGCACCAATTTTCCCGTAAGGGTCAACATCATTGAATACAATCCTGTGGAGGGGCTTGATTTTATAAAGTCAGACGAGGACAGGTTGGACAGATTTGCCGGTATTCTGGTGGACCGGGGTGTCAGAGTCACTGTAAGGCGTAGTCGGGGTAAGGATATCGATGCCGCCTGTGGTCAACTGGCCAATAAAAATTAAATGGGGGTGGTCCGTCTCAGAGTTCGAAATGCACCAGTTTGACAAATTCATCCAGGCGCTCTTCAATGTCCTCCTGGCTCAATTCTTTCAATCGGTCAATACTGAATTTTTCCACGCAAAAAGAAGCCATTGCCGAACCGGTAATAATAGCCCGCTTCAGGTTTTCAAAGTGGATTTCCCCTGCTCCGGCAAGATAGCCCATCATGCCCCCGGCAAAGGTGTCGCCGGCTCCTGTGGGGTCAAAAACTTCGTACAGTGGGAGGGCGGGTGCAAAAAAGACATTGTTGTTGTCAAAAAGTAAGGCCCCGTGTTCACCCTTTTTTATAATCAAATACCGGGGACCCATCCGTAAAATAGCCCTTGCTGCTTTGGCGAGTGAATGTTCACCTGAGAGCTGTCTGGCCTCTTCATCATTGATGGTGAGCAAATCCACCCTTGATATCACTTCTTTTAGCTCATCCATAGCCGTATCCATCCAGAAATTCATCGTATCCATGGCGATAATTTCAGGACGCGTTTTCATTTGGTCCAGAACGGCTTTTTGTACAGAGGGCGTGAGGTTTCCGAGCATCAGGTACTTGCTCTTTTTGTATTCATCCGGGATTACCGGGTCAAAATCGCCGAGTACGTTGAGTTGGGTTTCCAGGGTGTCGCGTGTGTTTAAATCCTGATGGTATTTCCCGGCCCAAAAAAAGGATTTTCCACCTTTCACCAAATGGATACCCGAGGTGTCCACACCGCGTTTTTTGAGCAGTTCCAACTCACTCTGGGGGAAATCTTCCCCAATGATGGAGACTATGCGTATATCTTTTGTGAAATACGATGCTCCCCACGCAATGTAGGTGGCCGCTCCACCAACTACTCTGTCAACCTTACCCTGAGGGGTTTCTATCGTATCAATTGCAACCGTACCAACAGCCAGAAGTGACATAAAAATAATTTAGATCGCCAGTCAAGTGGCATGAATGAAAAAAGGGCAGGATTTCTCCTGCCCGTTCGTATTATTTTTACCAAAATCCATATCCTAATGAGGATTATGAGAAGGTAAATTAGTCTTTGTAAACCTCATAAACTCCTCCCATATTAGGGATAAGGATAAATTCAGTTCTTCTGTTTTCCGCTCTGGTAGCAGATGTACCAGGGTTTTCTGTGGCGAAAGGCTGGAATTCCGCAACACCGGCTGCAGTCAATTGAGAGGGATCAACTCCCAGTCGAACCAATTGTCTGATAACACGGGTTGACCTTGCGACACTGAGATCCCAGTTGTCTCTAAATACATCGGTGCTAATGGGCACATCGTCAGTATGACCCTCTACGATCAGGTGCATATCCTCATTGTTTTTGAGGAGATCAGCCATAGCCTCCACCACATTCATATCTCTGCGGCTAAGGGCAGTGGAAGCTGAGCGGTACTTGATCGGGTCATCAACTACCAGGTAGAACTTTCCATTGCGCTCGTGCACTTCCATGCCACTTTTTTCAAAGACTACGAAAGCGTTGGCCAATTCTTCATTGAGGCGGTTGAGGCGCTCTTCATTGGCTTGCATGGCGGACTGGGCTTCCTGAGCTTGTCTATTAGCTGTTTCATAATCAGTCCTTAATTGGTCTCTTTCACTTTGCAGATTATCTGTTCTGCTTCTGAGGTCATCCATTTCATTCTGCATTTGAGAAATGCGGTCATTGGCGTCTTGCAACTGGGATTGAATGGCATCTTTCTCATCCATCATCTCATTGAACTTTCTGTTGGACACACATGAAGTGAGCAACAAAGCTGCAGCAAGACCGAATACTAATGATAGTCTTTGAAAAGTCATATTACGTAGTTTTTTAATATTTCGTAACTGTAATTAATAATTGATTTCGGGACGCAAATATATTGCTTTCAACAAATATTTTTTTAGCCGGCGGTTAGGATTTTTACATAATTTTTATTGTAATGTGGCCGCCGATTGCCCTTTTTTACGTGATGATTTGTCCGCGCAATTAGCTATATTACGCAAATGCATCCTTTTAACGTTTCAAAAAATAACATGTTTTGAATGTCTGAAAAAAATATTCCTAAATTTGTTCACTTCCTCTAAAAAATCATAAAAAACGGGCCTGACAGGAGGCTCCGGGAAGTCAAAAGATCAAGGCAAAATCAGTCGAACTAAGGACAAACTGGTAATCGCTAAAGAAAAAATGTGAAGGGCAAATTTAGCTGAAGTGAGTAATTTCGGCCTTGCTCGGGAATGCCGATCTGACGGTATCGACTGAGGTGATTAAAATACTTTTGATCCCCCAGGTTGTGCACCTGAAAGCGCATCTCTAATCCATCCAAAACACCGGGGAATACAGCTTGAATGCCGGTATTGATAAGGTGATAAGCCGGGGTCTTTAACTCATTTCGATCTACCCGGTTTTGGGAAAATGAATAGCGGTGAGAGACATAGGGCGTCAGGCGCATCCAACTGGCATTAAGCCCATTTTGCCACTTTAACTCGGTTCGAAGGGATGCCGGTGGGGTGAATGGAAGGGGAAGTCCGGTATCGAGATTGTGATTCCTCACGGCTTCAAAACCCTGATTCAAGGTCAATCCTCGCACCAAAAGCACCTCCCATTCAACTTCAAAGCCCGTGTATATGGCATCGTGCTGCTCATATTGATAGAGCTGACCGGCATCAGGCAAGGGTGAAAAGGATGCTCCCGGCCTTAGATAAATGTAATTATTAAAGTAGTAAAAGTAGGGCGAAAAAGTCACAAAAAAGCCGGGGCGAAACAAATTTACTCCGAGGTCAAGTTGGTAGCCGTGTTCGGACTTCAGACCCGGCAATCCCTGCTCGTGGCGAAATGTGCCGTGATGAACTCCATTGGCGGAAGTCTCAACCGGGTAGGGTATCCTGAAACTCTTACCCAGTTGTGCCGAAAATTCCAACCCTTCCACTAAAGTCGAGCGATGAATTAGCCCTGTGGAAGCGGCAAAGTTAAAGAACTGGCGGTCCTCCTCAGGAGAAATCAATGAGTCGATCACACCACCGCTGGTATCCCAAACTTTCCTGCCGGCCCGCTCCCCTTTGTTTCTCCCGTAGTCCAAACGGAGTCCTGCGCTTAAATCCGTGCTCTCATTAAGGTTGAACTTTCGGGTGACAAAACCGCCCAACCGCAGGGTTTCAAAAGGCGGCAAAAAGTAGTCAAAACCTCCTATTTCATTTTTTTGGTGCTGGAAATTTAACCCCGCTGACCAACTTTCTCCATTCCTGTAAACTGCATCCAAACTGACCGTAGTAAGGTCGAGCAATAGGGCGAGCCTTTCGTTACTGCCTCTGTCGGGGATGGCGTGAAATTCTGGAAAGGAAAATTCCTTCCGCTTGTTCCGCTGCAAACCTGCGGTTAACTCAAATCTCTCATCCCCACTGAATATGCGGGTGTAGTTAACTGCCAATTGCCTGTGATTCGCTTCTTGTTTGGGAAGGTCGATGAGACGGTCATCACCTGTATCTGCCAGTGAGTAAGCGTTTGGCAGACCGAAAGCCCCCGGAAATATCCCGCTCTCCAATTGGTATTCAGAAAAAGAGATGCGAAACAGGTGATTGTTATCCCGGTAGCCGGTGGTGAAACTCAGTGCCGACTCCAGGCCAGCCGTGTTTTTAAGGCGTTCATTGTGTATGGGCAACTCAAAAGTATTGTACACAAAATTTTCGGCGGGCACCCGGTAATCCGCATAGGACTGCCGGTTTAAATTTACCGAGCCAAAGAAATTTTCTCCGGATGCGGACAGATTCGCCCCGGCACCAATGTGATTGTTGTTTGATTTACTAATCCCGCTTATTCGTCCTTTGAGGCTGTTTTTTTCGGGAATAGGATCCGGTCTTATCCTCACCGTACCACCCAATCCGTCCGAACCGTGTTCCAGCGAAGTGGGTCCTTTAACTACCTCTACCACACCCGGTCTGAACTGGTCAATTTCCAGACCGTGGTCGGTACCCCATTGGTGACTCTCCTGTTTAACTCCGTGGTCGGTGACAATTACGCGATTTGAGTACAGGCCTCTGATCACCGGTTTACCCACACCCACTCCCATACTTATGCTGTTCAATCCGGGCAGGCGGGACAGGGCTACGGAAAAGTTGCCTGCCGCTTCGGTTTCAAAAAGCTCGCGACCTATTACCTGAACAGGTTGAAATACATCTCTGGCAATTCGATCTTCCCCTATGAGGATCTCGTCGAGGTATTTATCTGCGGGCTTCATCCTCACGTGAAAGTGGTCGGGCGGGTCCAATAGATCAATTTCAATCTCTTTGGTCTCAAACCCCACATACCGCAAAGTCATCTTCCTGGCGGGAGTGCGCCTCCTGATCTCAAAAACCCCGTTGGCATTGGAACTGGTGCAAATAGTATCGGGGTAGGTGCATACGGTTGCCCCGGGCAGGGGTCGCCTCGTCTCATCTACCACTACTCCGCGCACATAGTGCTGTGCACTTACCTCCTGAAAAAAGAGGGCGAACAGTAAAAACCACATTGCTCTTCCAATACTCAAAACAACCTCATTTCTTGATCATTACATTGCGCCTGCGGACAGAATGACCGTTTCTATCAAAAGGTAAAAAAACGCAATAGGTGCAACATAGTTGCAAAAGTAGTGTTATTTTACAAACTTTAAGTTGTATGGTGCAAAAATTACCCTTAGTCTTGATAGCGGCTTTAATGATTTTAGGACTCGTCGCCTGTGACAGTGACGATGTGGATGATACTCCGCCTGTTATTGAATTTCGTTCCATCATTCCCGAACCCGGGCCCATGGAGGTCTGTGGTGAGTTTGATCCAAACGCCATTAAAATTATGGGTGGAGAAATATTAGCTGTAGATGCACTGATGACCGATGACATCGCCCTTTCCCAGCTCAAGATCGATGTCCATCCCAATTTCGACTGCCACGGACACCGCACCATGTCCACAGAGGATTGGCTTGTATTGGATTTAGTGGATTTGGAGGGAACAGAGGTGGAAGAAGTTTTTGAACTTGAGGTGCCTGAAATGGTAACCGCCGGCTTTTATCACATGCAATTCAGAGTGGTTGACGAAGCGGGAAATTCCTCTCCTGCAACAGATTTTTGGAATCTCCATGTGCTCAATCCACACGATACAATTAAACCGGAGCTCTCAGCCATTGATCCCCCCACCGGCAATAATTTTTCCGTAAACCGTGGAGAGCAGGTTTCTTTTCAAGTAAATATTTCAGACAATAAGGATTTTGATTTCTCCAACAATAGCAGGGTGGAACTCACTTACAGGCGGACGGGCAGCAGCAATTTTTCCACAGCCACGGAAACCAAACTGACTGAAGCAGTTAATGAAGCCAATCTGACAATTGACTTTACCATTCCCCAAACACTGGTCAGAGACGATTACCTGTTTTTCCTCACTGGTTACGATGGGGTAAATAATGAGTCAGAGAGGTTGGTCTTTGAAGTTGAGATTAACTGAGGTGATCCAAAACCAGGCTGAAAATAGTCGTCGATGAAGCAGGTATAATAGTCAAAAAGCACTAAATTTGCCACTTTCATAAAAATGGGTTTACATGAGGCCATATCCCGCTACAATACTCGCCGGTTTTACATTGATGGTACTTTCTCTCTGGGCCTGGTTTTCGGCCGACAATGGTTCCTGGACTTCCTTGATTCCAGTGGTGCTTGGAGGGGGCTTTTTGGTGCTTTCCAATGGCATTAGAAACGGCAACAGAAAAGTTTTATACGCTCTAATTGTATATTGCATATTGGTAACCCTGGCACTTTACATGCCCTTTCAACGGGCCTGGGAAAGTGGAGACAATTTAGCCACAGTTCGAACACTGATTATGGTGGGAGTTTGTATTATTGCAGTAATGGCCTATATCAAAAGTTTCCCGCATTTCGGCCGCGAAAAAAAGAAGGACAAGTAAGTTGGGTCATTCCCAATGGCAATTCACCAGAAATTTTCATCCCGTCAAATTGGTGTATATTAGCACTTTATTTTGGATAGCCCATATATAATTATAAAACTCGGATGTCCTTGAAACCAAAACTTTTTCAATAATTACAAAATGGTAAGAACCATCGGGTTCAAACTGGGAAATTATGGCGCTAAGGGTATGTTGTTGCCCTTGATTGGGATTACTTTGCTTTTTCTCGTATCCTGTATGCCGGAAGTAGAAGAGGAGGACACCGCGCTCCCATACGATCTGCGAATTGGTTTGTTCAGGAACATTTACGACCTTGGAGACAGGGCAGAAACAGACAGTTTGCTCTATTACCTTGAGCACGAAGAGCCCTACGCCAAATATGCCTCGCTTTTGAGACTGGCTTCTGTCAAAGATTCGAGCCAAACGGTGGTTAGCGCCATTGGTGAAAAACTTCACGACCCCCACCTGAAAGTGGCTTCAATGGCTGCCTGGGCAATGGGACAAACAGGGACGCAGGCCGCGATTTCGCCCCTGATTAATGCATTTCGCGCCCATGATACCCTGGGTCGGTACGACCAATTAAACAGCAGAATTCTGGAAGCAGTGGGTAAATGCGGAGGAGAGGATGCCCTTGATATGCTGGCTACCATCACCACCTACAGAACTACCGATACGCTACTCCTTATGGGACAATCCAGAGGCTTATTCAATTTTGCAGTGCGGGGGATGACCCTGCGTGAGGGAACGGATGTAATGGTCAACTACGCCACGAGAAATCAATTCCCCGACAATGTCAGGTTGGTTGCAGCCAATTACCTCGCCAGAGCCCCGGGCATTGATCTGACGGATTACGCCTACATTCTCACCAGACAATTAGAGCAGGAGCAAGACCCAAAAATTCGAATGGATCTCGCCCTTGCTGTGAGTAAAGTGGGGTCGGCCCGCGCGAGAGAAATCCTGGCCAGGGTGGCTGAAAACGATCCTGATTACCGGGTGCGGGCCAATGCAATCAGAAGTCTCGATGCATTAGGTGCCGGAGAACTCACCGGAATTGGCATGCGTTTGGTTGAGGATGATCACCCTCAGGTTAGTCAGTTGGCAGGTCAAATGCTGGTTCGTCATATTTCCACCGATATGGCGACCGACATCCATACCATGGCCGAAAACGATGCACTCCCCATTCGCACCAGAGCTCTGCTCTATGCAGCAGGGCTGAAAAACATGCCTTTTTACTTCACAGTAACTGCCGGATCCATCAACGAGACCCTGCGGAGGCTCTACCAGGGGGAAGACGACCCCTTTGTGAAATCTGTTTGGGCAGAAGGAATGAGCTACGATCCGGTAAATCACCAACAGTTGATCGGGTGGTTTGACTCGGAAGAGGCTCCCTTTCTCAGAGTATCGATACTTAGACATCTAGAAAACACACTTCGCCAATCACGGGAAAAACCAGCTGTCAATTTTAACCGCGCCACCGTGGCCAACAGAATTGCAAATACCTACCGCTCGGCCCTTGAATCCGGAGAAATCGGCCCGGTGTCACAGGTGTGCAACCTCCTCCTTCAGGATATCGATTTTTTCTCCAACCACTTCAGAGACCGGGAACTATTTTTAAATCTACTTGAGAAACTTGAAGAAAGCCGTGAAGTGGGCACATACAACACCGTTGTGCGCACCTACAACGCCCTTTTTGAGGAGCAAAAAGAACTGAAAAAACCCGAATGGAACAATCCGATCAACTGGGAATTGTACGACCGGTTGCCCGATACAGCGAGGGTGTTGGTCCGCTTGAGCACGGGAGATGTGCGACTTGAACTCCCTAAAAAAGAGCATCCCGGCACTGTGGTTAATTTTATTGAGCAAGTGCTGGAGGGATATTATAACGGAAAAAACATACACCGTGTCGTGCCCAACTTTGTGATTCAGGGGGGATGCCCGGTAGGAGACGGTTTCGGGAGTTTGGACCACAGCATCCGGTCTGAGTTGCCACCGGTTCACTTTGATGGGGCCGGATACCTGGGAATGGCATCAGCAGGTCCACATACAGAATCGGTGCAGTGGTTTATCACCCATTCGCCCGCCATGCATTTGGATGGAAATTACACCAGGTTTGGCAGGGTTTACGAGGGCATGGAGGCCGTCCATCAGGCAGATGTGGGAACTACCATTGAGCGAATAGAATTGTTAAACGAATAAATCTAAAGATACTTTTCATGAAAAAAACGCCACTCTACCAAAAGCACATTGATCTCGGAGCCAAAATGAGCCCCTTCGCGGGTTTTGAAATGCC
>PWJP01000207.1 GCA_003559985.1 Saprospirales bacterium | reverse complement strand
TTTTGGTTCACGCAGAGGTCGCCGAGGCAGTATTCATTGCTTCATTGTTTTTCCGTAATCCATGTGGTCTGAGAGGAGCCAAATATAGATAGGATTTCACGCTGAGGCCGCGGAGGATTCAAGTGAAAATAGTGAAAATACCTGTAGATGCGCGCGGCCGTGCGTATTTGACCTACCCATCCAATGCAAATCCTACAATCCTGAACACGCAATGCCTTGTTTCCTTAACACCCCTAAATATCATTGATCATTTTCCAATTGACTAATCTGGTGTGGGGCTGGCGTCGTGTGCGGCAATTAGTAAATTGCGTGTTTTGAGAGAGGTTTTTCCAGCCTGGGAATTTTTTCGGGCGCGTATGGAACGCAATTCATTTGGGTTGAGGGGAGGGTTCTGCGAATTTAACCTCAAACCAATATCAATTAAAAGATATATACTTCTCGGGATCCACGGGGCTGTCGTCCATCCAAAGTTCAAAGTGGAGGTGGGGTCCGTCGGTGTGGGTGCCCGTGTTGCCGATTATTGCAATGACCTCTCCTGCGGAGACCCTGTCACCGGGTTCTTTGAGGAAATAGGCGTTGTGTTTGTAAAAACTGACCATGTTGCCGCGGTGTAGAATTCCGATGGAATTGCCGGTTTTCAAGGTCCAGTCTGCTGTGAAGACCACCCCGTCCATAATGGCTTTTACGGGGCTTCCCTGTGGGGCAATGATGTCCACCCCGTGGTGTTTGCTGGCGGGATCAAATCCCATGCTGACAAAGCCCTGAATAGGGGGAATGAAGTTGAGGTCGTAGGTGGGTTCGGAAATGGTGGTGACACCGCTGAAATTGAGGGCTTCCCGAAGATCTACCTCCTTGCGCAATTCCTCGTCCTCCGGTATGCGCTCTGCAATGACCGGCTCCCCGTTTTCAGAGGATTCATCCATCATCACATCCTCCAGTGTTTCGTGCTCACCGGTCAACACGCGGTGAATGGCATCTGTGTAAACAATTTGAGCCTGAAGTTCAGCGGATAATTCTTTGACCTGCCGGTTCATTTCAATGAATTCTCTGGTCTGCGTGTAATCTGCGTAGCCGGGGATGTACGTTTTCAAGGGCGTAAAAACGATCAGTGAGACTACAATAATCCCTGATATGAGGCCAATGGTGCAAATCAGCATGTAGAGATTCAGCAGGGTGAGTTGAAAGGAAGTTTTTTCCTCAAGGGTGTCGTTGTTGAGGATTATCAGCCTGTATGGGGTTTTTAGGTGGGTAAAAAAACTGCCGCCAGCCTTGCCTTTTGGATCTTCCATCAACTAATTGTTATAATTCAGCAAATTAAAATAATTTTGCCTCCCGGATTGTTTAAACGGTTGATTTGCAAATAAGCTTGTGAAGAGCTGCGTTCTGTTTCTGTTTTTTGCAATTGCAAATTACGCTAAATTTTTTGATAACTCAATTGAATCGGAGTTTTTTGTGAGAGAGCATAGAAAGGAAAGAAATCATAAGAGTAGTTTTAAGGTGTACAGAAAAACCCGTCTTCGGCCGGGTATTTTGGTCAATTCAGCAGTGGTGCTTTTCATTGCACTTCTGGTAATACCTGCCTGTACTTCACATAAAAAGAAGGGTGAATTGTCCGGCTTCGGCCAGTTCTATCAAAATATGACCGCCTACTACAACGGCTATTTCAATGCCAATGAATTGTATCAGGAGTCCATTCGAAATATTGAGAACAACTACCAGGACAATTACAACGAGGTGTTGGCTATTTTTCCTTACCAGGCTTCTGAAGATATAAGATCGGAACACGGCAATTTGGACCTGGCCATGGAAAAAGTTTCCAAGGTAGTGGCGCTGCGGAGAGCGAGCGATTGGACGGACCAGTGTTACCTGATGCTCGCCAAATGCCAGTATGTCAAAAAGGATTACGAATCTGCTGAAAAGACCCTCCAATATCTGGTGCACCACTTTGAACCGACCCGGGAAGTCGATCCGAGAAGAGTGTCTGAAACCCGCTCAAGAACGGCCTACAACAGGGAAAGGGAAATAAACCGCGAACGAACCAGAAGGCAGGTTGAAAGAGAAAGAAGACAGGCCAGACGTGAAGCTGAGCGCGAGAGAAGACAAGCCCGAAGGGAAGCCGAGAGAGAAAGAGAAAGAGCCCAAAGAGAACGCGAAAGACAACGTGAAGAGGCAAGAGAGCGAAGAATTCAAGAGCGAGAAGCCAGGCAGGAGGGCGATACCCAGGACGAGGAGGATACAACAAAAACAGAAATTGCTGAAGAATCTGCCGGGGATTCCACTGAGGAGTCAACTGATGATCCCAGGGAAAGAGAAAATCGCATCTCGGCGCGACACGGTGCTTCCGGAACCGGGGACAGAGTTGAACAAGACCGTCGGGAGCGCTCCACTGCAGGTCGCCAGGATAAGGACGATTACCAATCCACCGGTCTGCTGGGTGGTGAGCACGCCTACGATGAGGCAAAAATATGGATGGCCAAAAATTTAATTGAAAGAGATGCCTATTCCAGGGCACTCAATGTCCTTAGGGAGGTTCATCAGAAAAAGGGTCTGGATAATGAATTGAAGGCATTGGCCTACCTCACGGAGGCACATCTTGAAATCAGCCGCGGCAATTACGAGCGTGCCGTTGAACCACTGGAAAATGCAATCCCTCTTACTCGCAATCGCCGTGATAGAGCGAGGTACTCCTACATACTGGGCCAACTGTATCAACGTGAACAGAATTTCCGAACTGCGGGAGGTCACTTTGAAAATGCAGCGCGCTGGACCAATGATTTTGAAATGGAGTTCAACGCCAATCTTAATACAGCCCTTGCAGGCCAGAGTTCCATGCAGGGTTCACTAAGGGAATTGGAGCGTATTGCAGGTGATAGGAAAAACGCTGATTTCAGGGATAGAATTTACTACACCATGGCTCAGCTTTACTACCAGGAAGGTCAGAAAGCGGATGCACTGAAGGCTCTGGAAACCGCTCTGGAATACCGGTCAGAAAACGAGAACCAAATCCGTGAAATCTACTACCTGATGGCCACCATTCAGCTGGAGAAGGAAGACTACCTGGCAGCTCACAGGTCCTTTTCACAATTGCAACCCATGATGCCAGAAAGGGATGAGCGATACCGCGAAGTAAATCGACTGGCTGAAAGTCTCGGTGAAATTGCCGAATACTACGAGCTGTTAGAAGTAAACGATACGCTGCTGTACGTGGCCGGATTGTCAGAAGATAAACAGCGCAAGTGGGCCGAAAGGCAATTTGCAAGAGATCGTGAAGAAGAAGAAACTATGATGGCTGCAGTCGGCCAACAGACTGGTGGTGATCAAAGACAGGGTGATGTGGCACTTCGCCCGGGTGGTCAGCGCACCACTCCTGGAGGAGGCAGAGGTGGCGCCCAGCGAGAGTCCAACTTTTTCGCTTACGATGACAGGCAATTGCGTAGAGGCACGCGGGAATTTGAGCGCAGATGGGGGAGCCGCGAACTGGCCGATGACTGGCGACGGTCCAATAGCCCCTTCTATCGTGCTGAAACAGATGAAGATTTTGCTGAATCGGAGGATGTTCCAGAGAGAATTGTACCCGAAGCCCAAATTGAAGAATACCTGGCGCTTCTGCCTCACAAAGATGCTGATAAGGCCAGGGTAAAGCAGAATGTAATCGATGCATTGTTTCACCTTGGCGTTTTGTTCAGGGAAAAGTTGGAGAACTACAGGGTTTCTGCTGAGCATCTCGAACGTCTGAAGAATGACTTTCCTCGCTCTAATAAAGAACTGGAAGGCATGTATGTCCTTTACCTGGATTACAGAGACATGGGTATGGAGGCAGAAAAAAACCAGATTAAGAATGAGATCATAGAGCGTTTCCCGGATTCCCGACATGCCAGAGTTTTAGAGGATCCGGCCAATGCAGCCGCATTGATGGAAGAGGAAAACAGATTGCCCAATTACTACCGCAGCATTGTGGAGTTTTTCGAACAAGGTGATTACGAGGAAGTGCAAAAGCGCATTGCACGCTCCAGAGATTTGTTTGGAACTGATCACAAACTGAGCCCCCGATTGGCACTGCTGAATGCCATGAGTCTTGGAAATATGGTTGGACGGGAAGCATACATCTCTGAACTTGAAGAGCTGATCGCGCAGCACCCCAATACACCGGAAGAAACCCGGGCCAGGGAAATACTCCGGTTTTTGAAGGGAGATGCCACTGCATTTGATTCTTACAGCGGGGATGTGGACCTCGACAAGTTCCAGACCGAAGACGATAAGATGCACTACGTTATTGTGATAGTCAATAATCCCGATGATGTCACCCTAAACGATGCCCAGGTCTCCATCGCGAATTTTAACCAAAAGTACTACCAGTTATCCGGGCTTCGGATTTCCAATCACATTTTAGACACCGATCGCGGCATTCCAATTATCCTGATTAGGAGCTTTAACAACAAAACCCAAAGTATGCGGTATCTGACCGATGCGAAAAGTCTGGAGGAGGAGTTTTTGCCGGCAGGCGCCCAGTATGAAATTTACCCCATTACGCAGCGTAACTACAGGGAAGTGCTCAGAGAAAGAAACACCCAAAGTTACCGGCTGTTTTTTGAAAAACACTACAAGAACTAACAGCGCCTAATTGCTGGTTCGCAGTCAGTAAATCGAGCAATATGGATTGGGTTGGTTGCTTCCATTATGCCGTTTTCAATCGATACTGGTTCTGAATTTTTTGACAATGCCAATTGAGAAGTCACTTTTCAACTTCCGCAGGCATGTATTTAGCTTAAGCGATGGGGTTTTAAAGGACTGGTGTGCAAGACATAGGGGTTATTTAAAGGTAATCATAATCTGACCTTTTTCCACGCCATCGCCCTTGTTTATCTTCACTTCGTCCACCACCCCTTTTCCGGGCGCTTTTATCACATTTTCCATCTTCATGGCTTCGAGTATGAGGAGTTGATCATCGGCCTCGACTTCGTCTCCTGCTTTTACGAAGAGATCTAAAACCAGACCAGGCATAGGCGCTGTGACATCAGAGTCCGCGCCCTCGTCATCGACTTCCAGCCCCAGATTGGAAATCAGATGGTCCAGTTGATCCTTGATCTTAACATTGTAGATTTTCCCCCTGCTTCTTATCTGGAGGGTTTTGGTTTCCAGGTCCAGGGACTTCACCTCAAATTCCAGACTTTTGCCTTCGTGTATAAGGTGATATTGGTTTTTTCCACTGGAAATAATGTCTGCATTGGCCACATCTTCATCGCCCAATTCAAAGCTGTATTGATCGTTAATGTCGATGGTATAATCGCTGCTTTTTTCAGTCATACTGTCATTTTTTCGGTTTGCGACTTCCTACAATTTTTTTAAGCTGATCACTTCCACGGTGGTGAATGCCACATAAGCAGCAATAAAGGGAAAAACAAACAAATTTTCCTCGGGTTCGTACCACTTTAGAAATCCGACCACCAGGGCCAGCGCAGTGAATAATTTTACGAGTACGGAACCCAGGAAAAGCTTGCTGACCGCCGTGAGGTCTTTGCTCATTACTGCCTTTTTTGCCATGCGAAACAGCACGACGCAAAACAGCACAAAGTAAACCACAGAGTAAATGGTCATCAGCCACAGCAGATTGCTTTCAGTGGAAACGGTGGATAATAAAGCGGTGACAGCCACTGTCAAAAGTGTGGCGTAGAGACACCAAATTACCAGGGTTCTGAATCGCATTATTTATTTTGGCTTATGTCCAGGTACAGTTTATACAGGAAACCAAACAGGAAAATGGGAATGAGCAGGGCGGTAAATATGGGCTTTTCAAGTCCGAGCAGGTAATCTATGCCCATTCCTATGAGAACCGCTACCACCAGGGTGGCGAAGAGTTGGAACGCCATGCCCGCGTATTTGGTCCAGAGAAGCAGTTGACTGCGTTTTTCAGGGTCTGAAAAAAATCCTTTATTGTCACTGCTGTCGCTGTCCTCATTTTTCACCACCTGCGACTTTACCCTTGTCTTCTTTTTCCTTTGGTTTCGCAGCAGCATCCTTACCGCTCAATCGCTGCTCGCCCATCTGACAATTCACATTGAAAATGGCGCCGGCCTGTACGATTAATTTTCCGGTCTTAATATCTCCTTCGATGACGGCCTTTTCCTTGACCTGGAGGGTTTCCTCTACTTTGAGATTGCCCTTAAACTCACCCTCAATTACAGCGTTTCTGCACTCGACCTCACCTTCCAAAAAACCGGGTTGACCTATGATGAGCCTTCCGCTGCAAGAGAGGGTACCCTTCATAACCCCGTCGATGCGGATGTCGTTCTCACTGGTTAGCTTCCCCTCAAACTCGGTGCCGACTACGAAAGTATTGATGGCATTGGGATTGACCGGGGGCTTGCTGCCCTTGGCCTTACTCCCTTTATCTTTGTTTCCTGATCCGAACATTTATTAAATTTTTAGTGGGTCAAAAGTACTAAAATTATTGCTTACGGCAAAGATGATGCCGGCATTATTGACCGCATTTTCACCTTATCTGAGCCGGGCAAAAAAGCTCTTTATCAATTCGCTAGACTCCTGCTCCATGACTCCGTATGCCAGTTTCGTGCGGTCGTGCAATAAAGATCGCCCCACCCGCATAAAGCCCTTTTTGTCGTCTTGAGCCGAGAATACGAGCTTACCGATTTGTGCCCAGTTGATCGCACCGGCGCACATAATACAGGGCTCTAGTGTGACGTAAAGAGTGCAATCCCAGAGGTATTTAGTGCCGATGTGCTCCGCAGCAGCCGTGATGGCGAGAATCTCAGCATGAGCCGTCACATCATTGAGTTGCTCAACCTGGTTGTGGGTCTGAGCGATTATTTGATTGTCCAGGGTGATTACTGCACCGACGGGCACCTCCCCTTTTTCGGCAGCCAATTTCGCCTGATAAAAGGCTTTTTTCATGAAATATTCATCTGAAAAAACCGACAAATTCGTCATTGCGTTTGGTCTTTTTTTGGCTGTATAATGATTTTTTGGCACTTATGGCATTGGTTCCAAAAATCACTTTGAAAGCAAAATACAGGTACTTTTTCCCAAAGGTAAGCGGCTTGAAAATTACCAGCTTCATTTTTTGTGAAAATCCGACCGCATTTCCATATCTTTGTGCATGGAAATAAACAGGAATACCTCAGAAAAATTTTCGGAAAAAGGTTTCACTTTCGATGACGTACTGCTAGTACCTGCTCACTCGGAAGTGCTGCCCAGAGATGTCGATATCTCCACTCGACTCAGCCGGAACCTTCGCATAAATGTACCCATTGTCTCAGCTGCCATGGATACCGTGACAGAAAAACACCTCGCCATTGCCATTGCGCGTCAGGGGGGAATCGGTATGGTGCATAAAAACATGTCCGTGGAAGAACAGGCCGATCAGGTGCGGTCGGTCAAACGGTCTGAGAGCGGTATGATTATCGACCCCGTCACTCTTCCACTCAATGCTGTCGTGGGAGAAGCGGTGGCCGCAATGGAAAATTTTAAAATCGGGGGAATACCCATCGTTGACAAAAACAACAAACTGCTCGGCATACTCACCAACCGCGACCTGCGCTTTGAAACGAATATGCAGAGACCGGTCAGGGAACTCATGAGCAGCGAAAATCTCGTCACCGCCCCCGTGGGTACTGACCTCGACCAGGCACGCCAAATCCTCCAGGAACACAAAATAGAGAAACTGCCGGTGGTCGATGGCGCCGGCAAACTGGTCGGCCTGATCACCTACCGGGATATCATCAAGGTCAAAGACTTTCCCCTTGCCTGCAAAGACCAGTTTGGCAGGTTGATGGTGGGTGCAGCAGTGGGGATATCTCAGGACAGTATGGAGAGAATTGATGAGCTGGTGCGGGTGCAGGTGGATGTGATTTGCATAGATACGGCACACGGCCATTCAAAAGGGGTGCTTGACTTTGTCCGGAATGTGAAGAGAAAATACCCCGATCTGCAGGTGATTACCGGTAATATTGCCACAGGCGAGGCTGCCAAAGCCCTGGTAGATGCCGGTGCAGATAGTGTGAAAGTGGGCGTTGGCCCCGGAAGCATCTGTACAACCCGGGTGGTGGCCGGTGTCGGTGTGCCGCAGTTGAGCGCCATCCACAATGCGTACAGGGCCATCGGAGACACGGATGTGCCCATCATTGCCGACGGGGGAATTCGCTTTACCGGGGATATCGTAAAAGCCATGGCCGCCGGTGCCGATTGTATAATGGGCGGCTCGCTTTTTGCCGGGGTGGAGGAAGCTCCCGGAGAGACTATCATTTTCGAAGGTCGAAAGTTTAAGATTTACCGCGGCATGGGGTCTTTGAGTGCAATGAAACGCGGCTCTAAGGACCGTTATTTCCAGGATGTGGAGGACGATGTGAAAAAACTGGTGCCAGAGGGTATCGAAGGCCGTGTTCCTTACAAAGGTACTGTGGCCGAGGTCATGGTGCAGTACATAGGAGGGTTGAGAGCAGGAATGGGTTATTGTGGAGCAGCAAATACCCGCGCTCTCAAGGATGCCAAATTTGTCAGTATCTCCCAGGCGGGCGTCATCGAAAGCCACCCGCACAATGTAACCATTACGAAGGAAGCTCCGAACTACAGCAGTAAGCGATTTTAGGTTTTTTAAAACCGTTTTTTAATGGGCCACTCGAATGAAAATGTGCTCAGTCCTTCCTTTTTTGAAGAAAAAAAAGCCACCGAACTCGCTGTGGACCTCCTCGGCTGCTCTTTACACACCTCTATCGGGGACGAAAAAACAAGTGGTCTGATAGTGGAAACGGAGGCCTACTGTGCCCCGGAAGACCGCGCCAGCCACGCATTCCAAAACCGAAAAACCGCCAGAACGGAAACCATGTTTGAAAGTGGCGGAGTGTCTTACATTTATCTGTGCTACGGCATTCACCATCTGTTCAATGTGGTCTGTGGACCAAAAGATCTGCCCCATGCAGTCCTTGTTCGCGCCCTCGAACCTCTGGAGGGTGTGCCCACTATGTTAAAGCGGCGGAAAATGAGCAAACCGGAAACCCGGCTTACCGCAGGCCCCGGATGTCTGTCCCGGGCATTGGGTCTGACAGTGGCAGACAGTGGAAAAAAACTGAAGCCGGCCTGTGGCATATGGGTGGAAAAGAGAAATCGAGAGCTCCGCTCAGGGGAAGTTTTTTCCACCACCAGAATAGGAATTGATTACGCAGGGAAATGGAAAGACAAACCCTGGCGTTTTTATCTCAAAGATTCTAAATGGATATCCAAAAAATGAATGCAACCCTCTGTAAAATAGTTGCCTGTCTGTTTTTGTGTGGAATGAGTTTTAACCTCTCCGGTCAGATTGAAATGGGCCACAATAAGGATGAAGTTTTTAAAGACTACATCAGAACGGTCCAACTCTATCCCTCCAACGACCCCGTGAGTTTCCCGGCCATTCCTCTGGATGGCAACCGGCAACTCGTCTTTCGCTTTGACGATCTGGAGGCCGATGTGAAGCGATATTTTTATACCATTGTCCACTGCGATGCCGACTGGAAACCCTCCTCCCTGGCAAAGTCGGAGTACATCGACGGTTTTGATATGCAGGAGATATACGATTACGAATTTTCAAGGGGTACCATTGTGGACTATACCCACTACCACCTCCGCATTCCCAACCGCAATTTCCGGCCTATGGTCTCCGGCAATTACCTCTTACAGATATTTGACCCGGAGCTGGACGATCCACTGGTGCTGACACGCCGCTTTGTCGTTTATGAACCACTGCTAAGCTTGTTGGGGGAGATTG
>PWJP01000071.1 GCA_003559985.1 Saprospirales bacterium | reverse complement strand
TACCACCAAAAAGTACTGAATGAATTGGGCCCACTCCTGACGGACGAAGAAAGAAAGGTGTTAGATGAGCAGTGCAAACCTTTGCATTCCGGTGGCACGAAATAAAGGTAAATCCAACGATTTGATGTTGAGGGCGTTCGATGGAGGATTGATAATGGAAATTGGGGATTAGCACCATTATCTGTAGATTCGCACGGCCGTGCGTATTTGCCGTATCACCCACAAATCCCACCACCGCAACCATTTTACCCTTGAAAAAACGTTATCACAATGAGGTTGACGAGAAAAAGAGAGGGGACAGGGTGGTCACCCGGGCAGGAATATCTGGACAAAAATTTTAAAAAATGGACCAGGCACAACAGAGGGAGGTTATATTCCCATTCTCGATGGAAGTGGACCCCATGGAGCGGTTGATGCTCGTAAATTTTGAAAAGGACCCCGATGAACACTATGTGGGCTTTGAGCCGCAGGTGTTTAAAACTGACAGCGGTGAACCGGGGCATCTCATCATTGCCTGGAGGAAGGATAAAAAAATCGATGTCTATCACCAAAATTCCCTCCAACTGGAGCCTGAAAAATACCGCATTGCCGGGGCCGGACTGAACGAAATGATCCAGGTGGATATGGAGGAGGCCTCTTTTGAAATAGACCAAAAAGGCGTTCAGGCACATTACAGATTCCGGGATAAAAATCAGAGGGATGTGGAAATCAAAATCCGGGAGAGCAACCCAGCTAAACGAAAGCCCTTCGGATTATTGGCTCCCATGGGAGATGCAGCAACCGATCCTCCGTCTCTGCCTCTGGTGCTATTGCACGATTTTTACTTCGTCAGAAAAGCCGATACAGACATGCGGGTTTCCATAGCCAGTCGCATTCACAAAATAGATGAACTACCAATGCGGATGGACGGCAGGAAAATGACCTTTGCCCGTTACAGCCCCAAACCATTGATAGCCACCATCAATCCGGCATTTTCGGGAAAATGGGAAAGTCTCCGGCCGGAAATGGGTCAGCAAACTTTTGAAAAGAGAGGCCGTGTGTACGAAATGGATTGGACCAAAGACAGGCCAGCCATTCAATCCATGAGCCTGAAAAATGACATCCATTTACTCAGCATCCGGTTTTTACCCTCATTTCCCTGCTTGAGCACTGTACCGTCAAACAAACAACTCAATGGCCGTTTTAAAATCTCAGGGCATGCATCGGTGGGAAGCATTGAAGGCGAATACACCATACAGGCGGACGAAGACACCCACATCCGTGTAACAGCCGTGCCATCAAAGGGATGGAAACCAAAGACCACCAAATTTTCCACCTGGTTTTTATTCACCTTTGTCAGGGTTTTCAAAAAATGGCCTACTACCTACCGCTGGGATGCCCGGTTGCACAAAACCGAAGGGGGGTTCTGGAGTATGGAATCAGGATGGACGCGTACGGGTAAAATTTTGAAGGATTGAAGATGTTCTGGTTTCATAAATAGAGATTGAAAGGCACGGACCCCGAACTCACACCCTCAGAGCAATACTTTTCAAGTGGGCACAAAGAAAAAGGGGGCGAAACTCACCCCCCTCTTCAAACATTCCTGAACTTATGGAAACCAAGAATGAAATTTTGAGCTCTACCTCAGTTTCATCATCTTCCCGCTCGCCGTCCACTGATCGGTTATGAGCCGGTAAAATATTACTCCTTCAGGAAGTTGGTCATTGGACAGTCTCCACTCATTGGGGCCTCCCACACCGTCAATATTAATGGTTTTTAGGAGCCTACCCTCTACATCCGTAAATTCCAGAGTTACTTCCATTTCATGTGGAAGCAAGAACGGGATAATCGTCTCCCTGGAGAATGGATTGGGTCGATTTTGATAGAGAGCAAATTTCTCTTCCACATCCTCTTTTTTCCAAACCAGCGAGGGCTCGAGTATCTTTCCGCCATTTTCAGAATAGACTTCACTAAACCAGTTTTCTCCGGCATATTTCAACTTAAAGTGGTCTTCCGGTCTCACATTTTCATCCACCCTGAACCTAAGCCTGAATATTTCAAGATCTTCTCCATATGACACATCCTCAAAATGGTACCAAATGGCTCGTAGCAGGCCTTCTTCCGGTATTAAGTTGAATCTGTCCCAACTGAGATTGGGCAATTCGGAGTAATCCGTAACCACTTCCTGCAACTCCATTTTGGTATGGTCAAACTCAAATTCAAATTGATAACCGGTGAAACTCAGGATGCCCATTGGGCTAAGTACCAGTTCAATAGTTCCATCCTTCCGGTCCTCAATTTGGACCATAATGTCACATTCCCCACTGATTTGTCTAATGCCCGAAGCATTCCCCACCACATCGCCAATTTTAATCCCAATCCAATCTTCATCGGGATAATCCTGCATTACATTGGGATAAGTCCAATACTCCGGCCAGTCTTCAGCCAGGGGGTTTGTCGGGTCAGTAAATTGATAATCAGCCTTCAAAAATCTCCAGGATGAATTGGGAAATTGGGGGTCAATATTCAATATTAATCGCTGCAAACTTATGAGATCACTGGTGGCGATTACCCCGTTATTATTGGCATCTGCGGCAATGATTTTATAGGGGGAATTCAGGACCTGAATAAATAAAATATGCCTTTGGATGTTGATCAAGCTAAGTGTGGTAACCCCATCGTTGTAATTGGTGTCTTTAAAAGGGGTCACGGTAACTGAGTCTCCGGGTAAAACACTAAAGCCGTATTCACCATCCATGTCTGTGGTATCAGTAAAATCAGATGTGCCTGTCACATTCATAAAGACCTCATTCACCGGTGTGCCGTCCTCTGTCGCGACCTGCCCTGAAATGGAGAAAATCGGCTGGTCTGATACGGTAATCAGGGTTGTACAGCTTCCCGTATTCCCGGCATCATCAGTTGAAGTAAAAACAACCGAAGTGGTACCCAACGGATAATTATCACTTGCATCCGCACCACCGGCATTGAAATCGTTTACAATGCTTGCAACAGCGCAATTGTCAGTAGCGGTGGCATTGTCCAGATTGACAAAAGCACTTGTCTGACCGGCGGGAACGCTAATAAATTCATCCGCAGGGCACAGAATTTCCGGTGGCAGGGTATCCATTACTGACACCACGGAAATGCAGGTAGCCGAATTTCCAGAACTGTCCGTTACGGTTAAGACCACATCCACCTGGCCTATATCTGTACATGTGAAATAATTTGGCACGGCATTCAAGGTTTCTATACCGCAATTATCCGTCGAATTGTCATCGATATCTTTGGGATCTAAATCGTAAGAACCCATAGAATCAACGTAAACCGTCAAATCTTTACAATTTGCAACCGGGTCTATATTATCTACTATTGTAACTTCAGCAGAGCAACTGTCACTATTTCCTGCACCATCAAATACAACGAGCACCACGGAATCAGTGCCGATATTATTGCAGCTGAAACTATTTGGGAAGACTGATCTTGATACTATTCCACAATTGTCCGCTGAACCATTATCAACTGCGAAAGGAGAAAGGGTTGCAAAGCCACTGGCCCCCAATGGTAAGACGACATCCTGACAAACGGCGACCGGGTCCTCATCGTCAACTACGGTCAAATTGAAGGAACAGGTGGATACGTTATCAAAATCGTCACTGGCATTGATCACGACTGTGGAGATACCTACAGGGAAAAGATCCCCTGAATCAAAATTGGAATTAAAGGTTACCGGCGTACAATTGTCCTCTGCGATGAACGAAAAAAATGCATTCCCTGAACACATGCCAGGATTGGTAGATACTGTAAAGTCTGGCGGGCAGAGAGTGAAAGTTGGCGGTTGCTGATCTTCTACCGTCACTGAAAATGAACAAGTCGAACTATTTTCGGAGGCATCGATAGCAGTAATATTAACAGGAGTATTACCCAGTGGAAACTGAAATCCCAAAGGAGGGTCAAATATGCCAATCACTCCGGGACAATTGTCTGAAAGTACTACTGTATATGGATTGGTTGCAAAACAAGAATCCGGATCAGTTGGGACAAAAACCGTACCCGACGGACACCCCAGTATATTGGGTGGTATAGTATCTTCCAATATCAACTCAAAGGTACAGGTAGCGGTGTTTCCTGAGCCATCTGTGGCTGTAACAGTTACTGTATTATCAAAAATTGGGAAGATTATTTCCCCAAGTGGTATGGAGTAAGTTATTGTGACGGGATTCGGTGGATCGCAGTTATCTGTTGCCGTCGCCGGTGGATAATCAGCTATACCCTGACAGAATGGTGCCACCATGTAAATGGTTTGGTCTGGAGGGCAAACAACGTTAGGGTTTTCATTGTCTTGAACTGTTACCTTGGTTGAACATTGGGTATTATTTACATTCCCGAATTTATCAGTTGCTGTAAACTCCACAATTGTTTCGCCTAATTCATAAAATCCACTTGCATTAGCACTGTTATTGTTACCCCCATTCATTGGGTTTACATCTGGGGCATCATTGGTGATCGGAAATACTGGGGGATCCACCTCAGCCATTCCACAATTATCACTTGCCATGGCTTCCGGGATAATTACATCAGCAAAGCAAACTCCAGGGTCAGTATCAACAGTCATATCAGGAGGGCAGAAGTCAAATTCCGGAGGAATTACATCAAATACATCTACGAGAACTACACACTCATCAGTATTCCCGGCAATGTCGGTAACGGTAAGTGTTACCTGTACCGGGCTGTTAAGCCCATCATCGCAATCAAATTCAGATTTATCCAGTTCCATGCTGTCGATTCCGCAATTATCCGTTGAACCGTCATCGACATCGTCCACGGTTATTGATGCCTCGCAATCTGCATTCAAAAACACCTCCAGTTGCTCCACACATTTTGCGACCGGGTCCTCATTGTCTTCTTCAACCACATCGCAGCAAACAGTGACCTCACATCCTTCCGCATCAGTTATTGTAACACAATACGTACCTCCGGTAAGTCCTTCAATTGATGAACCAGATTCACCATTGCTCCACTCAAAGGATAGTGGAGCACATCCTCCATGCGCATAAACAGCAGCGGTACCGGTTGAATCCATAGGACAAATTACACTGCACACGATAGAGTCCACCACTATCTCAGGACACTCCTCTATTTCAATCTCACAACAGGCTACATCTTCACAATCAATAATATCATTATCGACCACGGTGACACAGTAAGTACCGTCCTCATCCACAGTTATATCTTCCGTGGTCTCCCCGGTACTCCAACTTATGGTGTAATTCCCGCTGCCTCCTGAGACTATTGCTGATAAGTCCAATTCTGCCGAATCCCCGGGACAAATCAGGTCGGATGGACAGAGAATCATTACAGAAATATCACACACGGGTTCTTCTTCAAAGGGCGGCACTTCAGAGCTCCCTTCCCATGGATCTCTATCGCCCGAAGAATCAGAAACCTCCAATTCGTAAAGTCCCGGCATCAAACTATCAATCAGGATACAGCCCATGCTGTCTGCCACCACTCCGATCAAAGTGTCGATGGATATCGTGTCCCCGGTTAGCAAATCAACTCGAATGACAACCACATCAAAAGTATCATTGGCACCTTCATTAACGGTAATTTTAATCTGACCATCGGAATTGGTGGAATCTGTAGGTGGCATACCAGACGCTTCAGCCTCAATTTCCGGACATTTTTCCACTTCGCAACAAGCTGTATGCTCACATCCATTATCATCGGTAACAGTAACGCAATACTCACCGGAAGAAGTTACCTCAATGGTTTCACCGGTCTCACCATTACCCCATTCAAAGGTCAGGTTACCCGTACCACCCATGGCCGAAGCACTTATGGTGACCGTATCACCCTGGCAAATAGAACTCTCACTGCAAATCACTTCAAGCGTGATGGGATCGGGTTCTGTAATAGTAATAGACTCCACTCTTTCACAAGGTTGAACATCAGTGATAGTGACCGAATGAGTCCCGGCAGGAACCGGAGTAATGGCGTTGGAATTGGAAGTAGGCCCTTGCACATCCCCCGTACTAAAAGAATACACATAAGGCGGATCTCCAATCAACACAATGGCAGTGACCAGCGTAGAGTCCCCGGCACAGGCAATTGGCACCACAGAAGAACCAAAGGTGATTTCCATTTCACATTCCCAGGGCGGTACCTCCACGCTTCCGCTTCCCGGTGCTTTTTCTCCCGATGGGTCCGAAACCGTAACGCCATACCAGGCAGGGTCCACAAGTGGAAACAGATCCAAAATAAATATACATCCCATCGAATCAGCTACTACAATACCTGCAAATACGGTATCAAAAGTAGCCCCTGGCAATGTAAAGGTATCCAAATGCGTAGTAACAACAACATAGAAAGTGTCATTCGCCCCGTCTGTCACCATTATCTTAATCTGGCCATCCGACTGGCTGGAGTCCGTGGGGGCAATGCCCTCCAGGGCAATCTCAATCGGCAAAGGTGGTTCCTCTATCTCAATTTCTTCAGAAGTGCCTGTTCCACAAACTCCCCCGTCATCTGCCACCACGCGATAGGTGCCCGGTTGTAATCCTTCAAAAATAGCCACTCCCTGCCGGAAGCTGTCCGGCTCCATTCCAATAATACTATCGACTTTAATCCAATCACCACTTGCTGTATCCAGCTTCTCAAGACATACATTTGTAAGGCTGTCAAGACCAGTCAACTCGGTAGTTATGGTAGAATCATTTTGAGTAGAATCGGTGGGATGGGAAACCTCAGCACTTACTCCTATGGTGTCGGAAAATGGTATTTCAACCTCAACAGATTGACCCTGACAATTCGAATCATCCGAAACACTTAAATCCCCGCATGGGAATATGCATTCGTTGCCGGGTTGACACGGTTGAGAAGAAGGACAGGGACAAGGTGAACAATGACCCGGTAGGCATACATCTGGTAATGGAGGTAATGGAGTACAAATATCATTCTCGCCTTCAAGCAGACCGGTTTCATTTACCTCAACTTCTTCACCACACATAGAAATTGTTCCCATCAGATTATAGGGTGCCTGTCCTCCGGTAATATTTACAGTCATACAAACGAAATTATCTGTTCTAATGCAAATAGGCTCAATGGATACTACATCAAGATGTATGATTTCTACAGGAAACTCCAGAGTTTCAGGTATCCCTTCACAACCGTTGTCATCCATAACCTCTACATTTACTAATAGATCATCTACTGAAAATAAATCATCCAATGGACAATCATACGGGAGAGAACCCGGATCAAAAAAAAGTTCAATGGTTGCAATTCCATTATCCACACTGTCTTCGACAAAAGTTATGACTGAATCTCCCAGTATTGTCTCAATAAACAATGTATAAGGGGCTGTACCACCCTCCAGTTCAACCTCCAAAACCAGAGGCTCTGAACATAAACTTCCCAAACAAATATCATCCGGACCGGTAACTGAAATGTCAATTTCCTCTTCAAATATATCAATGGGCATTTCTATCTGACAATTTACCTCCGTACTTTGTGCCGGGAACCCCGGGGGTGCCATTACATCGTAATCCAGGAATAAAAAGTACTCCCCCGGGGGCAAATTGTCCATCTCATCCCAATCGGCAACAGGCCCGTTAATATCAGTCAAACCCCCTCCCAGTATTTCCACCAAATTGGTGTCGTAATCCAATTCTACAGCCCCACTGTTACATCCTACAACTGACTGATGAATAATTACCTCAGGTGATTCCGGGACATCAAAAAAATTGTACTCAAATGTAGTCTCATCCCCTTCGGCATCCACGATGGTAATGGTAAGAGTGCCAGCTCCTATGAAAAAAAACATCAGGGTATCGTTTTCCGGGGGATTAAAACTGGGAAAGGGATTACCCGCTCCATCAAAATCCCAAAAAATAGAATAAGGTGGGACTCCACCTGTTACAGCGAGATGAAGGAATCCGTTGTCCACATTCGGGCAGACCATATCCTGGATTTCCACAACCTCAACCTGAGGTGGAAGCAAAAAGGATAAATCCTCCGGGCCTTCCCCGAGTGCCATCGACACAGCGACTATTTGTAAGAGCAATGCCAACAACCATCTGCGAAAAATAATGACATGGGGTTCAGTTCTGGTGTAATTTTTTATGGTTTCCATTGTAAGAATATTTAAGGTGAAAAGAATTATCCCGGAATCACATCCAGAATTTTTTTACCCTTTAAATATCCGATGGGGAAGTCCACATTCTGTAACACATATGCGACAATCTGTTGCAATTTTGCGACAAAGGACACCGAATGGTTAAAAAAATGATCTGGGCCACTATTTTTGAACCAACTTACTGTAATTTAGAAACGGCGTGGCATTGAAGTTTTCTGGGGCGGTTGCAACTTCTTATATTGTTC
The DNA here is from genome assembly GCA_003559985.1 of Saprospirales bacterium. Classification (GTDB taxonomy): domain Bacteria; phylum Bacteroidota; class Bacteroidia; order Chitinophagales; family Saprospiraceae; genus PWJY01. The sequence goes on along the minus strand of PWJP01000071.1, from coordinate 1,545 downwards.
CAAGGTTCTTGTTTGCAGCCCTTTACAGACAACAATCCGGCAGGTGTCTAATTGAAAGCACTCGACAGTGTATTTAAGAATTTTTAACAAAACTTCTGCGACTAGATTTTCATCAATCCCCCGGACTAATATCCAGGAGTAACACCATTTTACAAATGAAATGAAAAAAGGGGGCAAAAATCGCCCCCTCCTTCAAACATTCCTGAACTTATGGAAACCAAGAATGAATTGTTCTACCTCAGTTTCAACATCTTCTTGCTCGCAGTCCACTGATTGGTTATGAGCCTGTAAAAGATCACTCCATCAGCAAATTGGTCATTGGACAATCTCCATTCATTCAAGCCCTCCACACCGTCAATTATTGTGGTTTTCAGCAGGCGACCTTCTACATCCGTTAGCTCCAGGGTTACTTCCATGTCGTATGGAAGCAGGAATGGGATAATTGTCTCCTGACTGAATGGATTGGGTCGATTTTGATAGAGCGCGAATTGCTTTGACTCAAGGTTTTGTTTCCAAATTAGATTTGGTCTGAGCCATTGGGTACCGTCCCCGGCATAGGCTTCACTTTCCCAAATCGAACCTTGGATTACTAGCTCAATGGCTGAAGACCAGTTGGGATCACTTACATCGGGTCTTAGTCTCAGCCTGAAAAATTCGTCCTCTCTATCGAGCAATATATCCTCCTTATGCCACCAATTGGTCCGCAACAGACCCTTTCTCTCATCAAAGAAGAAATGGTTGTGGTTAAGCCCGGGTAAGTCTGAGCGATCAAAATCTATTTCCAACAACCCGACTTGAGCCTGGTCAATCTTCAACTCCATTTGGTATCCCGACAAATAACATTCCTCACCTGGACCAAATATCAGGTCAATAGACCCGTCTTCATTGCTCATCACCCTGGCCATAAAATCAACCTCTCCGCTTATGTATCTGGAACCCGAGGTCGCACCTGTCACATCTCCTATTTTCATGGCTATCCAATCCTCATTCAGGGAGTCCTGATCAATATTGACATATGTTTTATCCTCCGGCCAATTCTCAATAAGTGGATTGGTCGGATTGTTAAAAATGTAATCTTCCGGGATAAATCTGTAGGAGGAATTATTGAGAAATCCGGGAAGAAATCCTATAATAATGCTTTGTAGTTCAACCAAATCAAACGTTGAAATCACACCGTCGTCGTTTATATCCGCCGCAATAATCTTGTAGGGAGAATTCAGTAACTCAATTAAAAGAATGTGCCTTTGAATATTAATCAAATCTACGGTGGAAACTCCATCGATTGGATTGTCATCCTTCTCAGGAGTCACAGTAAAGGTACTGCCCCAGGGAACTGAAAATTGGTATTCACCGGTACTTGTTGAAGTATCCCCTGGTAGAAGATTTCCGGCTACATCTGTAACGCTGAAAATCACCTCATTGACCGGAGTTCCGAATTCCGTGTAAGTCTCACCTGCTATGGTGACAGGTGGAAAGGACACATCCAAAACTTCGCAGGAGTCAATCACATAACATCCTTGTGCATCCGTTACCGTAACCACATAC
>PWJP01000219.1 GCA_003559985.1 Saprospirales bacterium | reverse complement strand
TGCTAGATTATTTTAAATCACCAAGATGGTGAATTTTCAGAGTCCTACCAAATCGGTAGGACTCTTTTTATAAAAGAATTCTAGCTGTTTTACTCCTTTAGACTTTCGGATATAAGGATAAGCATCATTACAATTACCCAAAAATGCCCGGACGAAAAATAAATTGGAGAATAATTACCTCTGCCAAATCAATTGCCTTTACAATACTGGGGGTATTGGCCGCGGTGATAGGATTGCAGGGGTTTATGGTGCCCAATCACTTTTTGGATGGTGGCGTGACCGGTATTTCTATTTTGGTAATGGGCCTATCAGACATTCACATAAGCCTGCTACTGATAATTTTCAATATCCCTTTTCTGGTAATTGGCTTTCAAAAACTGGGATACACATTTGGTACCAGGTCCCTGATTGCTGTTTGCCTTCTCTCCATGGGTATGTATTGGATTGATATACCGGCATTTACTGAAGACAAAGTCCTTATTGCTGTATTTGGCGGTCTGTTTATCGGCCTGGGAATAGGTCTGGTGATACGCGGTGGAGGTGTTATTGATGGACTGGAAGTGGTCGGGCAGTACACTGAGAGAAAGTCCGCCTTTACGAGTGGTGAAATAATTTTGACCCTTAATACACTCATAATTCTCGGAGCAGCATACCGATTTGGGATAGAAACCGCCATGTATTCCATTCTGGTTTACTTCACTGCCATGAAGACCACCAATTATGTCGTGGACGGTTTTGAAGAGTTTACTGCAATGTATGTGGTATCACGAGAGTCTGATAAAATCAAGACACTCATTCGAGATGATTTTAGAAAAGGGATGACTGTATTTCGAGGAGAGCGAGGTCACCTTCCCGACAATTTATCGGTACCGGTTGATTGTGACATACTAATGGTGTTGGTTACGAGGCTTGAGTTGTACAGGCTGGAGGAATCTGTTCAACAGATTGATCCGGCTGCATTTGTTTATGTTCACTCCGTAAAAGAAGTCAGGGGAGGAATTGTAAGTAGAAGACACGGGAATTCACCAGATGGTGAACAATGAAGACCCTCTGACGTTAGATCGATGTCTTGTCATAAATATGTAAGGTTGATTCTTACCGTTCTCGCTTAAGGTTAAATTCAACACAATCAATTATCTATAGGAAGTATAGCGCCTATTCATTATATTAATTCTTTGAAAATGAATAGAATATATTTTGATGAGTGCCGTTACACTACTAATTTTGCATAAATTATTTTAAACAAACTTAATTATTAAAATGCTTAGAGTTATTTCAATTGCCATGGCCCTCACAGGCCTATTTTTATTTAGTGCCTGTCAATCTGAGGGTGAAACAGTGGAACACGATGCTGATGGTATGACACAGCAGGAACAAGCTCCCCCACCTCAAGACCCACAGGCACCACAGATGCAACAACAGCCAGGTGCAGATATCGACATCTCTGATGAAGATTTGAGAGCATTCGCAGAAATTGATTCCGAATTGAGAATGATGCAGGAAGATGCCCGAAATCAAATGATTGAAGTTATTGAAAATCACGGCCTGACTCTTGAAGAGTTTCAGCAACATTCTCAAATGCAACAACAGGGTATGACCGACCAAATTCCGGAAGGTGATGCAAATGCCATTGCAGACATCAACGATGAAATGCAGGGTATTCAGGAATTAATGGTGGAATCTATGGAAACCATGGTTGAAGATCACGGTATGTCTGTTGAGGAGTACGAACAACTGGCTATGGTGATTAATCAGAATCCAGAGTATCAGCAGCGACTGATGGAAATGCAGCAATAATTCTTGCACAGGATTTTCAAGAAATTTATTATCTAATTAAAATCAATACTTATTATTATGCTTAACACTGGTGTTAAATTATTTTTCAGCTTATTTGTGTTTGCAGCACTTACAGGAAGTATATTCGCTCAACAACCACCTCAACAACAAGAAACTGAGGACATTTCAGAGGAAGAGCTTCAAATGTTCGTGGATGTTCAAATGATGATTCAGGAAATGAATGAGGAAGTCCAACCAAAGATGTTGGAAACCATTCAGGAATATGGATTTGAGCCCCAACGGTACATTGAATTAAACCAGGCCGATGAGATGGGTCAGGAAATGGATGCCGATGAGGATGAAGTCCAACGATATGAGCAAGTTAAAGAATCTATAATGGACCTTCAACAGGAGGCCAATGATCAAATTGCTGAAAATATTGAGGAAATGGGCTTCGATATGGAGCGTTACAATGAAATCAATATGCTGGTCCAAAGAGATCCGGAACTTCAGCAGAAAATGATGGAAATGATGCAGTGATGTTCAAATAACATCATCTGTTAGAAGAAAAATTGGGCTTGTTGACTATCTTCAGCAAGCCCTTTTTTTTATGGTTTTTTTTCAAACGATTGTTTCAATCATTGCGTCTGTAATATTGGATAACATATTGACATTTAGAAATAACATAAACTTTCTAATCATGAAGCTCTCAATGACAATCGTACTAATAACCGGACTTGCTCTACTGGTCGGATGTGAAAGCTCCGATACTTTAGAGCCTCGCCCTATTGATCATACTGGAGATGCCGGTGACATACCCGAAATGAATCGCGCTTTGGCTGCCGACCTGATCATAGACCTGGAAGCAAATAATCCCGGAGAAAATATCTTAATATCACCCCTTAGCATTCAGATTGCCCTTCAAATGGCTCTTAATGGTGCTGATGGAAATACCCTGGACGAGATGTTGAAGGTTTTACACTGTCCCAATTGCAGCCCGGAAAAACTAAACAGGGATATGAAAATCCTCATAGATTGGATGAGTGCCAAGAGTGGAAGACCCGACCTCACACTCGCCAATGTATTCTTTTACGATGATCAGAGATTGAGGCTTGAGGAGGGCTTTTCCGGAATGTTGATGGATTCCTACGAAGCCCCATCAGTAAGTTATAATTTCAATGACGAGGCCACAGTGGATAAGATCAACAATTGGGTATTTGACCATACACGCGAAAAAATTGACGAAATAATTGAGGAAATTGATGACTACGACCTGGCCTTCTTAATTAATGCACTGCACTTTCAGGCAGACTGGTCTCAAGGATTTGATCCCGACCTCACCAGTGACGATTTATTTAGCGTCGAGGGAGACAGAGATGTTATGGCGCCTTTTGTGACCGGAGATCGTAACTTTATGGTGTCGCGCAGCGGAGGCTCTGTTATGGTGGACCTTCCATTTCAGGATTCTACATTCAGCCTGGCACTTGTTAAGAGTGAGGAACCTCAACCCATGAGTGAATGGCTGAGGCAATTGGACTTATCTCATCAGAATGAACTCTATCAAAACCTTACCGAAAAACGAGCCATGGTGCGTTTCCCTATTTTGAATCTCGAATGGGATTCCGATATGGTTGAAACCTTTGAAAACCTGGGAATGGTCGATGCATTTTCTGAATTCCAGGCCAATTTTAACAAGCTGGGTGAGCCTTTGATTGGTCCGGTTATCTATATCAATCAACTCAAACATAAATCAGTTTTGGAGGTTGATGAGAAGGGCGCAGAAGGTGCCGCAGTTACCTCTATAGGATTTGGTACCACTTCCCTGCCGCCTTCGATCGTTTTTAACCGCCCTTTCGTCATTCAATTGCGCCATATCCCGACGAATACCCTGGTCTTTAAAGGCATCGTTAATAATCCTGAGTAGATCAAAAAATACTATTCCCACCCTATTTATTTTTTCCAAAGCGACTGCATACTTCCTCACCCCATGTGCAGTCGCTTTTTTTTGCATGTTTTACAGTTTCTGAAAAAAAGTATCCCGTGCTGGGTACATATTTCCAACCGGTAACACCCAACTGTGAAAGAATGCAGTAAAATCTGTCTGATAGGTCTGCAAACTTTTTTTTAGAAAAGCAGTTAAAAGGAATAACGCATTTGAATATTATTAATATAATTGTGCTTCATATAAAATTCATTGATTATGAGTAAAGATGACAAATCAGAAAAACTCAAGGCGCTGAAAATGACCATGGATCGCCTCGACCGCCAGTACGGAAAAGGTGCTGTTATGAAAATGGGTGATCAGCAGGTGGTCGATGTCGATTCTATATCCACCGGTTCGCTGGGTTTGGATATCGCATTGGGAATGGGTGGATTTCCCAGAGGGAGGGTCATAGAAATATACGGACCGGAGTCCTCAGGTAAAACCACCCTGGCCATTCACGGTATTGCAGAGTGTCAGAAAAAGGGTGGAATTGCCGCATTTATTGATGCGGAGCACGCTTTTGATCGCACTTATGCTAAAAAGTTGGGAGTGGACACCGAAAACTTGCTGATTTCTCAGCCCGATCATGGTGAACAAGCTCTTGAAATTGCCGAAAATCTCATCCGCTCAGGCGCTATTGACATCATAGTTATTGATTCTGTAGCTGCCCTGGTTCCCCGTTCAGAGATCGAGGGAGAAATGGGTGATTCTAAAATGGGTCTGCAGGCGAGGCTCATGTCACAGGCCATGCGTAAATTGACTGCCACCATCGGGAAAACCGGTTGTACCTGTATTTTCATCAACCAGTTGAGGGAAAAGATCGGTGTGATGTTTGGCAACCCTGAAACCACTACTGGTGGTAATGCGCTGAAGTTTTACGCATCCATAAGACTGGATATCCGCCGCTCAGGTTCTGCCATTAAGGACAAAGAGGGTAACGTAATGGGTAACCACGTCAAAGTAAAGGTAGTGAAAAACAAACTGGCTCCCCCATTTCGCATCGCTGAATTCGATATCATGTACGGTGAGGGTATCAGCAAGTCTGGAGAAATTGTCGATCTGGGTGTGCAGTTTGATTTGATCAAAAAATCCGGGTCCTGGTATAGTTACGGAGATTCAAAAATTGCCCAGGGAAGGGATGCTGCCAAACAGTTTTTTGCTGATAACCCGGAAGTAGCCGAGGAAGTTGAAGGTAAAATCAAGGAAAAATTGCAGCCGTAACGACTTAAAGTTATGAGCCTAAAATAATACCCTTAAAAGCCAGATTTTCAAAAAGCGTCCATATTGGCACAAAAAAACTCCCGGAACACCCAAACGTGATCCGGGAGAAACACCAAGTAGTTATAGATAAAAAACGCGTGTATTTTTAGCCGTGCAAATAGTTGAGCATGGCTGTTACTTCTCTGTCTTCCAAAAGCTTTGGAGCTATCTCATGTAGTAGGAATTGCCCCTCAGGGTGGTCTGACAATGCATCTCGCAAAACCAAAAACCCCTCTTCCTTTTGATCTTCCAACAGGTTGCAAATTGCGCGGCAATAGAGCAACTCCATTCCGCATGTATAGTACTCGGCCTCATCCAAAACCTCCATCGCCATTCTGGTTTCACCTATTTCGATGAGAAACCGAACATGCTTAAACCAGTATTCAGACTGTTCCGGGCCGGTCTCGGTGGCCTTTCGGAAATAAAAGTCTGCCCTGTCCCAATCTTTTGATTGTTCATATGCTTCCGCCAGATAGGCGTAGTACTCTTCTCTTCTGTCCTCAATTCGGATGGCCTTCTGAAAATTGCGAATCGCCGAGGAATAATTCGACTGCTTGAGGTCACACATCCCGAGACAGTAATATACCTCATCATTGTAGGGATCCAATCGCACACCTTTTTTCAGATATTGCCTGGCTTGCTTATTATCACCCAGTTCAAGGTAGCACTGACCTATACTGACCATTATTTCTGCCTCTTTACCAAATCGCTCAAGGTATTCCAGATAAACATCAAGGGCCCGTTGATACTTCTTTACCTGGAAGCAAAGCTCTGCACAGTCCTTGTATCCAAACTCAAAGTTGGGGTTGATAATAAAGGAGTATTCAAGTGCCTCTATGGCTTTGTCGTATTCGCCTGTACAAGAATATGCATGCCCCAGGTTATACCACGCCTGAAAAATATACGGGTTACTGTCTATAAGTACTTTGTGGAGGGCTATGCTTTCCTCGTAGTTTTTCTGTATTTCTACACTCATCCAGATATTTTCCAAAGCCTGAGGATGATCGGGCTTTTCGAGCAATATGTTACGAAGTACTTTGTACATCTCTTGAAACTGCTTCATTTGCTCATACACATAAGCCTCCTCCATCAATAAATCCAGGTAATCCTGTTGTCCCATATTGACTTCCTTGAGCTTTGCAATGTATTCAATGGCAAAAGCGTAGTCCTTTTGACTTGCGTATATCCTGCACCTCATCAATTTGAGCTCCCACTCCATGGGAGATATATTTTCCGCGTATTCAATTAAATTCAGCGCAGCCTCATGCTCACCAAATTGCATGAGTAATCTGATCTTAATGATGTAAAAGTCTATTCTGTATTTGTACTGCCTCAGCGCAAAGTCTGTTACCTCCATCGCCTTTTCCGGGGAAAACTCCTCTTCGTAATACCCTATCAACTGAAATAAGTGCCTATCCTCAAAATAAGCCGAATTCCCCCGCTTGCTCATGGACTCAAACTCATTTGCCAGAGAGTGGAGGGCAGTATCTCTATTGTGCTTTTGTCGCATGTTTTCTACATGGGATTAACTAGTCCAACAATCATTTCTTATCCAAGCCCAAAGATGAGGTTTATTTTCCAAACTTAAAAGACCTAAGGGGTGGGTAATTTTAACATTAAGAATTATATTAATTTCATTTAAAATGTTGAAATACAGTCTAATACATAAGTAAAAATATTAAAATTAAAAAACATTTTAATTCTAATCACCTATGAATTACCACGCAATATATTTTCTGTAATGTAATGTGAAAGCGGGAAAAAGTTGAATATTTTTTAAAAAAGTCGTTTAGAGATAAAAAAACACCCGGATTTTTGGCCCGGGTGTTTGAAATGGAGTGATGAATCATTCAGCAATCCCGGATAGAAAACCGGGATCAGCTCACTGCAGTAAACTGGCTATTAATGTTGTCTGTCTTGCCTATTTTCACGCAATTGCTGGCGCTCCTGTCGTCTCTCTAATTGGTGTAGGTTGCGCTCCTCAGGCCTATGCATGTGCTGTCTGTTTCTCACTCTTCTGAGCATCTGACGTTTGAACTGATTTTCAGACTGGTATAATGCCAGTACCTGTCTTTTGTCCAAAATATCAGCAAACCTACTTTGGTAACTTTTCAGGATATTCACTTCAGCCTCAAGTCGGTTCATCCATGCATCCAACTTTTTTTCAGCTTCTTCCTCGGTCAAATCCATGGGCGAATCTTCAGTGTCAGCCACTTTCTCACGGTTGGCTCTCAGTTCTTTCTGCATTTCATTGTAAAGTGGCCAAAATTGCTGTGCCTGCTCGCTGCTGAGGTCAAGGGTCCTGGTGATATAGGCCACTCTCATTGACTCTATGCGCTCTCTTTGTTCTTCAGTCATTCCCTCGCCTTCCTTTTGCGAATGGAGTTCTAAGGGGGCGATGCTGGATAAAATCAGGGCAGTAACTGCCAAAAACATCATTTTCATGGTGTAAGTATTTAGTTATTAAAAAATTTTATTAACAGTAAAGTCCTGGCATCTAATAGTTATTGTTTAAAAAAAACTCTTCTTCGTACATCATCCATTCGTCCTCCAACACCTCCAAATACCACTCCCCCAGATATTCCATTAACAGGTCGTCCCGGTAGATAAAATAGCTCTGATCTTCCAGTAGGTAGTTCACAACCGCTGTCGTCTCCATCTTGCCATTCATTTGGTCGATATTGTGACCGGGTACCAGGTAAATAAGTGCGAAGGCAATAAGAATAAGTGCTACGGCGGCAGCTTTTTGCAAAGGTCCATGGAACAATCTTCTTATCACAGGACGCTTTTCTCTGCGCAAGCTGTCTTTTACCTTATCCCCAAGTTGGTGCAACTTTTCGTTGGAGGCCCCATATCCGCCATTTCCCCGGTATTTTTGAAGCGCCGGATGCAGATCTTTCAACTCCTCTCCCATATTTTTATCTTGCTCTTTCATCTCACCTTAAATCATTAATCAATAAAATTATATCCTAAAAATTGCTCTGCTTTCACCCCTCCATGTTTTCCGTGAGGAATTGACTCACCTTTTTGCTTGCGTGAAAAAAGGAGGCCTTCAAGCTCCCTTCAGACTTTCCCGTCATGAGGGCAATTTCTCGATAACTCAGTTCTTCAAAGTATCTCAATACAAATACATCTCGCTGTACCTCCGGCAATAATTTCACCCCCTGGTGCAGCAAAGCCAGGGTTTTATCTCCGTCAAAACCACCTTCCTCTGAAAGGGGATGGGGAGATAAATTCTCTGCGTAGGCTGCCTGATTTTTTTGCGTCCTTTTTTGCTTCCTTAGAAAATCCAGACATTCATTTCGGGCAATTTGCCACACCCAGGTTTTGAATGAGGAATGACGTTTAAATGAACCTGATTTTCGAGCGACCTTTATCAGGGTGTTTTGAAACAAATCCTCCGCATCGGCTTCCGCATGTACGTAGGTCATAATGAATCCAAACAGACTTTCTCCGTGGATATCAATAAGCAGCTCAATTCCCTCATTTATGTCGTTCGCAGACTTGAGCTTTTGCACCAAAATTTCCTCATCCGGATTCGACAATGTCTTTATTGTTTAGACGACATCATTGTTCGTTCGTTTAATACCATCTGGAAATTTACGCATTTTTTTCTAACTTGCCGCTTCGAATCGCTCATGTGGGCGGTTAGCATTTCCGTGAGAAAGCGCGGAATAACAATACTAAAGACGGGTAAATGAAGCGAAAAACGGGAGCGTTTTTTCTCTGGTTGTTCGGTTGGAAAATAAAGGGAGCAATTGCTTCCCCGGAGGAATGTCCCAAATTAATGGTGGTGGTTGGTCCACACACATCTTTTATGGACTTTTTTGTAGGGCTTGCGGTCAGAATGCAGCAGGGAAGAGATATAAAGTACCTGGCCAAAAGCCCACTATTCAAACCTCCTTTGGGCTGGATTTTGCGATGGCTCGGAGGTTATCCGGTGGAGCGATCCAAAAACCAGGGACTGGTGCAGGCTATTGTTGAAATGTTTGACCAGCGGGAGGTTTTCGCCATTTGCATTACCCCGGAGGGCACCAGAAAGCGAACTGAAAAGCTGAAATCCGGTTTTTACCACATTGCAGCTGAAGCAAATGTGCCAATTCAATTGGCGGGTATGGATTTCGGAACCAAAACGGTTTTTTTCACAAAACCGAAATTGCCGGGAAACTCACTGGAAGCTGAGTGTGAGAAAATACGCAAATTTTGGGGCTCCATGCGCGCTTATCACCCGGACATGGGTTTTAGATAACACCTGAAAACCAACATTATGTATTCGAAGGATGAAGAGAGAAAACTCCTAAGAGAAACGGAGCAAATGGTTGCCACAGCACGCGACAAAAAGGCCCCGGACGACAGAGATGAACTCGAGAAACTGAGAGATATACTTAGATACCACGAGTGGAAATACTACGTCAAAAACGAGCCGGCAATCCCGGACCCCGACTATGACAATCTCTTTCAATTACTCAAATCCTGGGAGGAAAAGAAGCCCAATTGGATTACAGCCGATTCTCCCACTCAGCGGGTAGGGAGTGATCTCAGTGCTGACTTTCCGACCGTCCAGCATCTGGTGCCCATGCTGTCCCTCGGCAATGCCTCATCAGAGGAAGATTTGCAGCAATTCTCAGATCAAATAAAACGCCTTTTGAAAGGTGAGTCCCAACAAGACTTTGACTTTGTCAGTGAACCAAAATACGACGGTAGTAGTCTGGCACTCCTGTACGAAAACGATGTACTTGTTCGCGCTGCCACCAGGGGTAATGGCATCGAAGGTGACGACATTACTAACAATGTGAGAACGCTTAAAACGGTCCCTCTCAGAGTTCCTTTTTCGAAGTACGGTGTCCAAAGGGCTGAACTCAGAGCAGAGGCGCTTATTCCCCTCGATTATTTTCAGGAAT
>PWJP01000178.1 GCA_003559985.1 Saprospirales bacterium | reverse complement strand
TATTTATAAATTGTGGAGAAGAATTGTCCTCATTGTAAATTCCGGCACCGTATTCAGCAAAATTTCCTGTGAACTCTGTATTGACAAACTGAGGATCAGACATATTTGTATTGTAAACAGCTCCTCCTTTTTCTTCAGCCTCATTTCCTCTAAAACCTGCCCTGCTAATCACCGGACTGGACCCAGCATTGTACATTCCCCCTCCCAATTCAGCTTCGTTGGCGTAAAAGGTAGTATTGTAAAACTCCGGATCGCTACCCTCGTTTATTATTCCACCACCTGCATTATCTGTATTGTTGTTGGAAATGGTTCCATCCTCAAAGAAAAAATCGGAGTTGAGCGCATACATTCCACCTCCGGCAGTGCCACCAAAGTTGTCTTTGATTTCTACCTTTGAAAAGTGGGCCTGGCTACTGATCAGATACACCCCACCACCAAATCCGGCCGCATTCCAGCGCAAGCTGCAATTCGCCACTGTGGGAGAACCATTGTTGACATAGATTCCCCCTCCCCTGAAATTGGGATTGGGAAGCCCTCCACCCCCGTTCGCAAAACCATTTTGGATAAAAAAGCCATCAAGTATTGCAGTGGAATTCACACCGGATCCATTTACAACAGTGTAGCTGTTGTCTTCTATTGAACCGGGGTCTCCAATATTTCCATTCAATATCGTTTCATTTTGCTTCCAATCCCTATCCGAAAGACTGCTGTCTCCACTCGCGAAACCTCCGAACAATTCCACATCGCTGCACAGTTGAAATGATGCGTCTCTATCACCTGAGGATACATTTTGACCATCGTCGGGCAGGTAATTTCCCTCTGTCACCCATATTTGGACCACACCATCACAGTTGCAGGCAACATCCAGGGCATCCTGAAGACTTTCAAATGCATTGTCCCAATCCAGACCATTGTTCTGACCTGAAGCATCATGATTCACATACAAAATGGAGTCATTTACGAAAAAAGTGATTTCAATGGTGTCATTGTCAGGATTTTGATCGGCCATGCCATTAGGAGAAGAAGAAAAAACAGTCAGTGTATTTTGTCCGGGATTTGCTGTCAGTTCAGGCAAGTCAATGGAGATGGATTGCAGGGGAGCCACAGAGCCGGTCCACAGAGTGCTGTCAAAAGGTTCGTTATTCAGAGCATAGTGGAAATAGGCATCTTCAATAATTTCCAGGCCGAGGTTTTTTATTATGATTTCCGGGATGAAAGTCAAACCGCAAATTTGAGATGAAGGATGAAGAAATTCCACCGGGGCAATATCGTAATCATCCAATCCTGTCAAACTCCCACCGGTGACAATCAGACTGAAATTTTGTTGGCCACCACTTAGTGAACCTTTGTGGTCAACCGTGAGTGTATAAACATCATTAGAATCCGGTTCTTCGATAAAAACCATTTCGACATTGTCCCTGAAATTATCACCTGTGGTAGCGGCATCAGAGGGGTTGTCGGGGTCTAAAATGTAAGGGAAAAAAAAGGTGCTGTCTGCATCAAAAACTCTCAAATCCAGGTCGTTTACGAGTATCGTATCGGTTGGATTGAGAGATGGGGGTGGAATGGACCCCGGCAGATCTGTCCAAACGATGGTCGCCTTTAATGGCTCGTCGCCGGAGGGTTCAAAATGAAGGGTCATTTGCTCATTGGACTCCAGTGTGGTCTCGTAGATAAGTGCATTGTCGGCATCTGCATTACGCGAAATCACTTCAGCTGCTTTTTCGGTGTCCATCAATCCCCAGCCAAATTCATAATCCGGCCCCTGGTCTCCGCTAATCATATCATCTGCTGTGTGAATTATCAATCCTTTTATGGTAGATGCCAACATCCTCTCGCCGGGGTGCAGGTTGTCGTAATGCTCCATCAATATACCAACAGAGCCACTTACCATGGGACCAGACATGGAGGTTCCACCCATGTTTGAATAAGTAGAATCAGACGAGGCAGTCGGAGAAAAAACACTGGTGCCTTTGGCAACCACATCCGGTTTTATCCGGCCGTCATCCGTTGGTCCCCAACCACTGAAACCAGTCATATTTCCGGCGGCAGTTACTGCACCTACAGAGATGATATTTTTGGAAACTGCCATATAGGAGATACTTGTGTATCCGTCATCTCCACCATCCAAATCTCTTTCAGTCGTGCTCAAAACCCAATCTGAGGAGTCCGAATCAAAATAATAGTGTTCAGTGCCCGGGGAAGGTCCCTGCCCTCTGTCATTTCCCGCAGATTTAACAATCAGGTAATACGGTTGTGAATGGGCAATCTGGTCCCAGGTCTGTGCACTGGACTCATAAAATCCAAATCTGTAATCCTCGGTTTCACTGATATTGGGATCGCCAAACCAATGCCAGGCTGTGCTGTCAGACCAATCACCAAAAGCCCAACCTGTAACAATTCCGTAAGAGTGTTGAGAAACCTGTAGCCCCTGGCTCGCCGCCTGAAGCATTTCGGAATTGTCGTTATTCCAATCGTAAGTGTGCAGGTCAGCCGCCCAGGACATACCCCTGGCTGAGGAGTCAATTC
>PWJP01000258.1 GCA_003559985.1 Saprospirales bacterium | reverse complement strand
CATGAACCCAAAAACCCATTTAGCGTTTATGAAACATCACAGTTGGTGCAACAGGCACTTAAAAATATCAACACATACTCACATGGAATTCAGCAGGCAACATTCTTCCTACCTCTTAGTAGTCCTGGTAATAGCAGGTGTATCCTTTCTATTTCTGAGCCTGTTGGCCTCTCTGCTCTACCTTCAGTTCAATCAGTCAGTGGGCAGTTTAAGTTTCCCGCGCTGGTTTGTGATAACCACCCTGTTTATTCTCGCCCTCAGTTACTACGCAGAGGGTGTCAAATCAGCATTCCGCGATGGCGAGGCGGGCAAATATGGTCAAAACCTTCAATTCGCATTGGCTTCGGTGCTGCTCTTCCTGCTCGGACAGTTGAGGACGTGGTACGATGTCATCGCCGCCGATGCCTTTATGGAGACCAACAACGCCTACGCATTTTTATATCTGCTTTCCGGACTCCACCTCCTCCACGTCATTGCAGCGATTCCATTTATGATTTACATCTACTACCGGTTTCGCTATAATTACCGGGAAGAACACCAGCTCCAACTCTATTTTTCAGATGACAGCAAGTACCGCCAGGTCGATCAACTGGCAATTTACATCCACTTTATGGGGATTCTCTGGCTGGTTCTGTTGGTGTCCTTTTTGGCGATGTCATTGGTTTAAAAGGAATCGTTGGGGTCAGGGTTATTTGTATTTTGGGGGCTAATACGTACGGCCGTGCGTATCTACAGATAAAAAAACAGAATTAACTATTTTCCGCTCAAGGCATGAAACCAACATTTCTGTTGCCTCTGCGTACAAGCAACTCCCACTATGTCTGAATCACTGATTATGACGGATTATACGGATTACACAGATTTTTTCCGGCGCTGATTCCCTCAAAACTTCCCCTTTGCGCCTTACTTTGCGGCTTAGCGTCTTCGCGAGAAACCAAAATCCCAGACATCGAAATTTCCCGTTGATTCATCATTCTTACCAGGGGTTAGAATTATCGACCAAACCCAAAATTGTAATTCGTCATTCGTAATTAATCATCCCTGGTTTTTCAACGATGTGATTCGCAACAGGGGAGAAAACATCTCACTCCTCAACCCAAAGCCAAACCCCGGCCAGGTGCCAGATCACGATGCCTCCGCAAACAGCTACATTCAGTGAGTGCTTGGTGCCGAACTGAGGGATTTCCAGGGCTGTGTCTGCGAGTTCTATAATGTCGTCCGAGACACCTCCGACCTCATTACCCAATACCACCGCGTACTTCCGATTTTTGTCCGGTTTAAATTCATTCAGGAGCACTGACGGTTCGGCCTGTTCGACTGCGAGGATGGCATACCCATCAGCTTTGAGAGAAGCCACCAGCCCAGCTCCGTCTTCCACCCCTTCCCAGGGGACCGTATCGGTAGCACCAAGAGCCGTTTTCAATATTTCCCGGTGGGGAGGTCTTGCTGTAATACCGAGGCAGAAAATCTTCTCAATCCTGAAGGCGTCGGCAGTCCGAAACAGCGAACCTACATTGAGACCGCTTCTGATGTTGTCGAGAACCACTACCACGGGGACAGGAGAAACCTTGCGGTACTCCTCAGGACTGAGTCTGTTGAGCTCTTCGAGGCTGAGTTTTTTCATGAGACTACCCTTAAAATGTAAAAAAGCCCGAATCCTGAGATCCGGGCTTTGATATGTGTCATGAAATTTAGTTTTCAACTAAACCGCGTCTTTCCAAAAGCGGCTGTATATCCGGCTCCGATCCGCGGAATCTCTTGTAGAGGTCCATTGGTTCGGCTGTTCCACCGGTGGACAGGATGTGCTCTCTCAGAGATTCACCCAACTCCCGGTTGAAGAGTCCACCTTCTTTAAACACAGTGAACGCATCTGCATCAAGTACTTCCGACCATATATAACTGTAGTAATTGGAAGCGTATCCACCACTGAATATGTGCTGGAAATGGGTGCTTGCGTGCCTGTATGGAATGGCAGAGGGTTTATTGATTTTTTCCGCTACCATCGCTTCAAACTCATTGATCGGGGTGGTAAGCGGTTCTTCTCTGTGGTAATACGCCATGTCTAACCAGGAAGATGCGAGATACTCCACCGTTCTAAAACCGGTACCGAACAACGCACTTGCCTCCATTCTATCGACCAGGTCTTCGGGAATGAGTTCGCCGGTTTCATAGTGGAAGGCAAAAAGTTCGAGCATTTCGCGCTCTGTCACCCAGTTTTCGAGCAACTGAGAGGGAAGCTCCACAAAATCCCTGGAAACAGAAGTTCCGGCCTGGCCTCTGTATCTGACATCAGACATCAGGCCGTGAAGAGCGTGTCCCATTTCGTGGTAAAGTGTAGTCACTTCATCCAGGCTGAAAAGCGCTGGGCGATCACCTGATGGAGGTGAAAAATTACACACAATGGTGACGATAGGGTGAACGCGGTTGCCATCCTCATCCACGGACTGGGTGCGGAAACTGCTCATCCAGGCACCTGAGCGCTTGCTGGCACGCGGGAAAAGGTCCATGTAAAATATTCCCAACAGGCTGCCAT
>PWJP01000026.1 GCA_003559985.1 Saprospirales bacterium | reverse complement strand
TGATTTTGTTTAATAACTTGTTCATTGTAAGGGCTTCATCTTCCGTGAGAGAAGATAGTTTTTTGGTCATGGTTGCCTCAAGTTCTTTGGAACAGGTTTCTATAAGGACCAATCCCTTTTCGGTAATAGTCACATCTATGCGCCGGCGATCGTTTTCGTTGACTGTTCTACTCACCAACCCCTTGTTGGTGAGTTTGTCCACCAGCCTTGATGTATTTGAAGTGCGATCGATCATTCGCTCAGTCAGGGTTTTAATGGCTGCCGGTTTTGGATGCCTGCCTTTTAGTATCCTGAGGATATTGAACTGCTGCCAGGATATTTTGTAAGGTTTGAGTATTTCAGACTTTAAGCCTCCCAACCAGGAAGCCGTAAACATCATGTTTACATCCAGCTTTACGAATTCATTCCTGAATTGCTTGCGCTGTTTTATCTCTTCTTCAATTTTCATGCAGGTGTATATATTGTATAAACATATATTGTAAATGTAGGAATTGCGATAATGTTGTATCTACACCTAAAAAATCTAAATTTTTTTGAAAAAAATTCTAAAGAAAGCAGAGCAGTGATATTCCACATTCATCGAGATGCTCGAATGCGGAAAGTTTATTTGAACTGAATTGTAGGAGGTAGTATTTTTCGGAAATCAATCCTTCATTCTAAGATGAATTACCTATAAGTGATAATGTAGGGGGCTCTTGCCTGGAGTCCTTTCATGTTTTTAATCTCTTCGATATGTCCCAATTCCCGAAATGTTTCACTCAGTTTATTCAGTGCCATTTTTTCAATGGAAAAGCTCTCACCTGTGAGTTCTTCGAGGAATCTAAGGAAGGGGTCTTTAATTTGTGGATAGGCGCGCAATCGGTATTCATCTATTTCAGCCAGTCCAGCGGCGTGGCTTATTGCGTCGTTAAGACCACCAATTTCATCTACCAGCCCGAGTTGGAGGGCGTCCTCTCCGGTCCATATTCTTCCTGCTGCCGCATTTAGGGTTTCCTCCCGGCTTAGTCCTCGCTCCTCTGCCACCAAATTAATAAACCTGTCATAAACCCGGTCCACTGAACTTTGGAAGTATTCATGTTCTGTTTCGGAGAACTCCTCCATGGCATTGAATCGGGTAGCGTGTTTTGCAGTTGAGATGGTGTCGTAGTGAATCGCGAGTTTATCCCCGACCAGTTTACTGACATTGGGAATTATATTGAACACTCCGATAGACCCGGTAATGGTTTGCCTCTCAGCAAAAATCCGTTCTGAAGGGGTAGCGATGTAGTATCCTCCCGAAGCTGCCATGTCACCCATCGATACCACAAATGGCTTTCCTGTTTCCCTCAATCTGACCAGAGCGCGATATATATTCTCAGAGGCCATTACACTTCCTCCTCCGGAATTTATACGCAGCACGACTGCTTTGATGTTGTCATTTTCGGCCAGGTCTTCAATGGTTCTCACATAGGGGTGGTCTGATATGATTCCTCCCTCACTGCGCCCATCCACGATATTACCCTCAGCATAGACCACTGCAATTTGGTTGTCAGAACGCTGTCGCATATCTGACCTCCGTGCCTGGTGGTATTTGGCTACGCTCAATGTTCTGAGGTCATTATCCTCGTCTAAACCCAGGCTGTTTTTAACAGAGTTTTCGAATTCACTGCGGTCTTCAATAGCATCGATCAACCCCAAATCAAGGGCGCTGTATTCATCTCGGATGAGCAGGTTATTTGCAATGTCTCTTAATTGTGAAACCGAAAGGTCCCGGTTTTGGGATACCTCTTCCAGAAAATGTTCGTAAATTTTGTCAAGTACATCCTTGAGCTGGGTTCTGTTTTCCTCGCTGAAGTCTCTTCTGTAAAAGGTCTCTCCTGCACCTTTGTAATCTCCTGCATAATATACATTCATTTTGACTCCGATCTTATCTAGAAAATCGGGAATAAATGGCGCAACTATACCGAATCCTCTAAAGTCTATAGATCCAAATGGATTTAGGCTTATATGGTCCGCTGTACTCGCCATATAATACTCTGGTTGACTGAAATAGGAACTGTGGATAAACACCGGTTTTCCACTGTCTGAAAATCTTTTCAGAGCATCCATTAAATCTCCGGCTGCTGTGAAGTTGAGAAATGGCCTGTTCATTTTAATCATCACCCCAGTGATCTTATCGTCTCCGGCGGCGTGATTGATGGCATCAATCT
Organism: Saprospirales bacterium; assembly: GCA_003559985.1. Taxonomy (GTDB): domain Bacteria; phylum Bacteroidota; class Bacteroidia; order Chitinophagales; family Saprospiraceae; genus PWJY01. Next base: position 8,046 of record PWJP01000026.1, on the reverse strand, counting down.
TATCTCTAAACCCAAGAGATTCTCCCCTATTGGAAAAGTCGAAAGTGGAGGAGGGGACGTTGTTTGTGTGCTCTGGGATAAAATCCTTGAGGTTGAGTTCGAGGACGGTATCATTTCTGACAGTTACCTTGCTGTCCGGGGAAATGGAGGCAAAGAGTGCGATGAAGAATACAATGGTGAAAAAGGTAAATGCCACCAGTGCGATGGTGATACCTAAACAGGAAGCCAGGGTGTATTTTAAAAAGCTTTTCATAATTCTCGGTGTTTTACCTGGTAAGCTAATGGAATTTGTTCCTCAGTTGCCAGGATTAATTTTTGACTATTTTCGCCAACCATCACTTGAAAGTGCGATTGTAACAACCCAAAGATAATTCTTTTATTCCGGGTGTATATTTTTTTTCTACCAATGGCGCGATTTACTCGAACAACGGGTTTCCTCCGGGGCCCCGGTAGTTAACCCCGGATTTATATTCGCCGGCGGTAAGCTGTTTAATGTAAGCCCAATCTTCCACCTTTTTTTCAAAGTCGAGGTCCCGGCAGTCTATCACTACCACCGGAATATCTCTCATGGCCTCAAAGTACGACAGGTAGGCGGATTGAATGCCCTCCAGGTAATCTGCGCGGATATTTTGCTCGTAGGGTCTGTTCCTCTTTTTGATTAGTTGAAGTAATTGATCAACCGGCCTGTATAGGTAAAATACGATATCCGGCGCTGGTAAATTGGTTTCAACCATGTCGTAAATCCTTCGGAATAGCGACATCTCATGCCCCGAAAGGTTTTTCATCGCAAACAAAAGACTCTTCACAAAGATATAGTCTGAAATATACAGGTTGTCGAAGAGGTCCTTGCCAATTGGGAATGTGCTGAGTTGTTTGTACCGCTCGGACAAGAAAAACAACTCTACCTGAAGTCCGTACCGCTCCGGATTTTCATAAAAGTTCTTAAGAAACGGATTGTCGGTAAACTCCTCCAGGATTAGCTCTGCGTTTTCCTCCTGGGAAAGGCGTTTGCAAAGGGTAGTCTTGCCAGACCCTATGTTTCCCTCAATTGCTATAAAGTTGTAGGGGATGCGCGAACTCATTTGCCTTGTATTAAAGGAGGTTTTTTGTCAATGCAACAAGCTGATTTTACCTCTGAAAAATAGTGCGATGATGTCACACTTCAGCGAATTCTGCCTCCCGGTAAACACCCTTTTTGAGTTTGTCTGAAATCTGTTCAAATGCCTCCAACGACAGGTCAATGTCCTCTTTGGTATGTACCGTCGTGGGTATAAGTCGCAAAAGAATCATTCCTTTAGGCACTACCGGATAAATAACTATGGAACAGAAAACCCGGTGATTTTCCCTTAGGTCTCTAACCAGGTGGGTCGCTTCTTCCACTGAGCCTTTCATATATACCGGAGTGACACAGCTGTTGGTGTTTCCGATATCTAATCCTTTTGCTTTAAGTCCGCTTTGCAGATAATTTACATTCTCCCAGAGTTTTTCTTTCAAGTCGGGTTTGGTCCGCAGCAATTCCAGTCTTTTTAAGTTGCCCAGCACCAGGGGCAGGGGCAGTGATTTGGCAAACATTTGTGATCGCATGTTGTACTGGAGAAATTGTATCACATCCTTTTCACCTGCGAAAAATGCACCGATACTGGCCATTGACTTGGCGAAGGTTGAAAAATAAATGTCGATCTCGTCCTGGACACCTTGTTCCTCTCCGGCACCTGCACCCGTTTTTCCGAGTGTGCCGAACCCGTGAGCGTCGTCCACCAGCAATCGGAAGGGGTACTTTTCCTTGAGTTTCACTATCTCTTTGAGGTTGCCCTGGTCACCGCGCATTCCAAATACACCTTCCGAGATCACCAAAATGCCCCCACCGGTTTTTTCGGTTATCTTCATGGCCCTTTTCAGGTTGTTTTCCAGGCTCTCCATGTCGTTGTGGTGAAAGGCAAAACGCTTTCCCATATGCAGACGGACGCCATCCACTATGCAGGCATGACTTTCGGAGTCGTAAACAATGACATCTTTTCGGCCGACCAGAGCGTCAATGGCTGATACAATACCCTGATAACCGAAATTAACCACGTAGCTGCTTTCCTTATTTACAAATTCAGCCAGTTCTTTTTCCAGTTGTTCGTGATATTGAGTCTGACCCGACATCATACGCGCTCCCATAGGGTATGCGAGACCCCACTCTTCGGAAGCTTTCGTATCTGCTTTTCGCACCTCGGGGTGATTGGCCAATCCAAGGTAATTATTGATGCTCCACATAATCACTTCCCGGTCTCTGAAAATCATTCTATTGCCCAGAGGTCCTTCAAGTTTGGGAAAGATAAAGTAACCCTCGGCTTTTTCTGCATATTTCCCCAAAGGGCCTTTATCAGATCTGAAATTGTTGAAAATATCCATAGAACTAATAATTTTAGTACTCAAGTTCAATATAATACTTAGAAAATGGGTGTAATCGGATTGTAAAATTTTAGAGGCCTCAACCCCGGACCTTTGCTTTTTTTGCACTTAATTCCTCAGGCCTGCTGCCGTTGAGGAAACCCATTGCCCTGAGCCATTCAGGGTCGTAGATCTTTGTCAGATATCTGCTTCCGTGATCGGGAAACAGGACAACTAAAAAGTCACCGGGTTTAATTTGTGATCTCAGTTGCCACAGGGCAGCCAGCACAGCACCGCTACTGTATCCCGCCATTATACCCTCTGTTCGTGCCAGGTATCTGGCAGCCATTGAGCTGTCTCTGTCAGAGACCCTGATAAACTCATCAATAATGTCGAAATTGACATTGGCGGGAATTATATTTTTACCTACTCCCTCCAGAGAAGAGGATTTTTCAGGCATGTCGTAGTGCCCGGTTTCGTGGTATTGCTTAAGAATGGAAGCTTCCGAATCCACGCCCAAAATCTTAACATTAGAATTGCGCTCCTTTAAAAATTTTCCCGCTCCGGAAATGGTGCCTCCGGTACTTGCTGAGGCTACAAAATGGGTTATCCGGCCCTCAGATTGTTCCCAAAGTTCCGGGCCTGTGGTTAGGTAATGAGCCTCGGAATTGCCCTTGTCGTAGTTTTGATTGAGGTAATAAGCGTTGGGAATTTCCTTAGATAATTGAATGGCTTTTGAGTAGTAAGAATCCGGGTGATCACCAGCAACAGAGGAGGGGCATCTAACCACCTCAGCTCCAAGGGCCTTGATCATTTTAATCTTATCTTCAGAGGCTTTGTCTTTAACTGTCAATATGCACCTGTATCCTTTCATGGCACTTATCATAGCGATGCTGAACCCCGTGTTTCCACTGGTGGCCTCGATGATGGTACTTCCCGGCTTTAACTTGCCATCCATTTCAGCCCTGTTTATCATGTGATAGGCAATCCTGTCTTTCACTGATTGACCAGGGTTAAAACTTTCCATCTTGGCGTACACATGAGTTTGAGCCAATTCGCTCATTTTCCTCAATCTGACCATGGGCGTTTTCCCTATCAAATCGAGTATGTTATCGTACCGATTTAAGTGTTTCATTTGTTTAAATTATCCCTCAAAAGGCAAGCCGGAGGTTCCCCATTCTTTAGCACCTCCCTCATATCTTTGATAAAACCACCGTTCCTCACGGCTTCATTCCACGATTTCTAAATGAATTGACAACACTCAATGACGGTGTTAAAATTTAATTCATTGAAATACATTTATTTATGACGTTTACTACCTGTAAATTCTTTTGGTCATCACCTAAAATTAAGACAAAGGTAAGAAATAGTTGCGAAAGTCAATTAATTTTTCCGGTGCCGGGGACTTGATTGTGCCCATTTGGGCCTATGACGGGCTGCGATTGAGTATTGACCAGCTAAGTGATTGTAGTTTGAAGGTTAGCAAGTTTCCGTGAATTGGATGGAAAGATGCTTTATATGTGATGTGGAATTTGGTGGGGCAGGGTAGTGTAGAGTTTGGTTTAAATCAATAAAACCCACTCCGGTATCTTTCCGGAGTGGGTTTTATTTGTCTTATTCAAAAACTTCTCAGCGAAGAATGGATTAACGATTACTCGTCATCTTCGCTGGAGCTGGATTTTCTACTGCTGCAGCATGCTCTGGCCTTGTTTTGACCTGCACAACTGGATCTTGCAGAAGAGGTGCTGCTTTCGCCGCTGCAATTTCTCTTCTTTACTTCTTTTCCCTTTGAAGACTTTTTGGCTTCGGCTTCCTGTACTTCTGAGGGAGAAACATTGACAAATTTTTCAGTCTCTGGGTCAAAGTTTACTGCCTTGCTACTCTCTTTCCCAGATGCTTCGCATTTGGAGATTTTAGCAAAAGACACATTGCCGCTTTTATTGCATATATTGGCCTCAATATTTTCGAGCTGAGCAGCGACCTGAATGGCTTGTACCTGTTGCTTTTCAGTAAGTACATGAGCTGTGCTCTCTTTCTTCTCAGCCTGAGCATTAGCTTTTCCTGCACAACCTTGAGCTATGGCATTTCCAACTCCATATGAGCAGAAAAGAACCGCAATCAATAATAATTTTTTCATGGTAGAAAATTTGTTTAATGAGTTATGAATCACAAAGGTAATGCTTTTTTCCATATAGTTATTTCCCACCTGTGCTTTTTTTAACTAAAGGTTTTTTTGGAAGGAGACAAAAACCTTGGATAATTTAAACCGTTTTCCCAATTTTGTGGTTTGGCTGTTTGACGTTGGTATAAAATCATTTTCAAGAACATTTTTTTATGTCGGGTAATTAAATAACCGACTTATTGTATAAAACCTTTTAAACTAATAAATTATGGATCAGGGTAAGATTACCAGGTTGCTTATATTGGGCATCTTTATTTTTATTGGGGTGACCATCTTGGGCTCCACCACCTTTTTGACCATCGATGCAGGTCATAAGGGAGTACTTTTTAAGCGTTTTGCCGGTGGACTGGACAAGGAAAATACCTTTAGCCAGGGATTTCACGTAGTTATGCCGTGGAACACCATGCATGTTTACGATGTCAGGATTAACGAAGGGTCTGAAGTGATGGAAGTGTTGGCAAGAAATGGTTTGACTATTAAAGTGGATATGTCCTACAGATTCAGGCCAATATCGGATCGTGTCGGACACCTGCACGACAATATCGGGAAGGATTATCACCGGCGTATTGTGATTCCCGAGTTGAGGTCTGCCACAAGAGAGGTAATTGGAAAATACAACCCCGAGGAGTTGTACAGCACTATGAGGGAAGCCATTCAGACAGAAATTTTTCAGAGAACTGCAGAGGCTTGTGAGCGTAATGATATTATTATAGATGCTGTACTGATTAGAGAGGTCCAACTTCCCAGATCTTTGCAGGAGGCCATCGAGCGTAAACTCCGGGAGGAGCAGGCAGCCCTTGAGTATGAATTCCGATTGGAACGAGAGCGCCAGGAAGCTGAAAGAAGGGTGATTGAAGCTGAGGCAGTTGCAGAGGCCAACCGATTGGTTACTGCGAGTTTGAATCCAAATATCCTTCGCAACAAGGGTATTGAAGCGACTCTGAAATTGGCTGAATCTGAAAATGCCAAGGTAGTGGTTATTGGCTCAGGCTCTGATGGTCTGCCATTAATCCTCGGTGGAAACTAATTTTCACATCCCACTAAATTTTAGTGGGGGAGTATTGAGAAAAAGTGGGACTTGAACTATTTGCGACAAGTCCCACTTTTTTGTTGGCACTCTTCAGCCAGTATATCTTCTAAAATACTCCTCAGGCATATTTTAATGAGCAATTTTTCCAGGGGGTCAGAGTGAAGTTGTCTGGGTGTGGAACTTTTTGCTAAAAAAATGTCTTTAAAGTATGCAATCTAATAACTAGAAGCTTTACCTTTGCAGCTCATTTCGAAAAAATATTTATTAAAGAAGTTAATCATATGTTGATAATTGACGTTAAGGATGGAGAATCAATTGACAGAGCGCTAAAAAAATACAAGCGAAAGTTTGACCGCTCAGGGGTTCTCAAAGAAATTAGAAGAAGGAAGCACTTTACCAAACCATCTGTTAAACGCAGAAACGAAGTACTCAAGGCTGCCTACAAACAAAAGAAATTCGGAGACCAATAATTTCGGTTTCCATCCCTCAGGTTTTGTTACGGTGGATTAGATTGCAAAAATTAGTTTTCAGTCCATATGATGGATAGCCTCAAACGTTTCGAATCTTATCTGCTGCACGAAAAGCGTTGCTCTGAGCACACCCTTATTGCCTACCGCAAAGACCTGAACCAATTTCGCTCGTTTTGCGAAGATTTGGAAATAGGTTTCCCCGACGATGTCAAAGTGAGAGACATACGTTCCTGGCTTGCGAGCATGAGCATCAACAAAAACCAGCCCAGTACTATTAACCGGAAGTTGTCCTCGGTTAAATCGTTCTACAACTTTTGTTTGCGACGCAATGTGGTTAAGGAAAACCCGGCGCTCAATATCAAGGGATTGAAAAAAATGCGATTGATGCCCTCTGCGGTTAAAGATTCAGAACTGCAGAAAATGTTTGACAGCATCTATTCTCATATCCAAAAAGAGGAGGATCCAGAGGTGCGGTTTTCCATGATCAGAGATTTAACCGTACTTGAGTTACTTTATTCAACCGGGATGAGAAGGTCAGAACTCATTTCTCTGACATTGGATGACCTGGACTTTTCTCGAGGCATAATCAAGGTTTTTGGAAAGGGCAGAAAAGAACGAGAGATTCCTCTGAGTGATCAATTAGTCTATAAGTTAGATCACTATTTGAATTTCAGAAAAGAACGAGTGGAAGAAACTGAAAGGGCTCTGATAATTACCGATCGGGGAAAAGCCGCCTACGATAAATTTATTTACCTTCTTGTCAAGCGCCATCTTACCGGTTATACCTCTCTGAACAAGAAAAGTCCACACGCACTCAGACATTCTTTTGCAACCCATCTCACTGAGAATGGTGCTCAACTTCCAGAGGTAAAAGAGCTGATGGGACACGCATCTCTCGCTGCTACAGAGGTGTATTTGAGCAATTCCACAAAAAAATTAAGGGAGATATACAGAGATACCCATCCGAGATAAAAGAAAATACTTATATTGCGGTTATAATATGGTATATGTTTTTTGAAAAAAATACTGAGATATGAATATTAACATTGAGCCAATTCACTTCACGGCAGATCAAAAACTGCTGGATTACATCGATGCCAAAGTCAACAAGTTGGGACAGTTTTTTGATAAAATCATCGATGTGGATGTTAAACTTAGGCTGGAGAACAGCGGACAGATCAAGGATAAGATAGTTGATCTTAAAATCAATGTGCCGGGAGAGACCTTGTTCATAAGTGAAAGCAATAAAACCTTTGAAGCTGCTACGGATGCTTCGGTTGCTGTTATGAAGCGACAAATTATCAAATACAAGGAGGGACTCAGGGCTTATTAATTTCCCTGAGCAAATCGTCAGAATTGCCATTTTCCGGATTATTCCTTCGAACTTTTATCGTCACCTTTTCTTGGTGGAATTTATTCTGTAACACATTTAAGTGTCAGGACGAAAGTTCATAAGTAATTGGTTTTCATTCCAAAAGTAAATCCGGATGTTTATCAATAAGTAGGTGAATATATTGTGGTCATTTTATTCACACAATAAAGTCGTATCTCCTGTGGCCGGAGTAAATCAATTATTTGCTACATATATTATATATATCACATACGGTGATTGGATAAATCTATCATCCTACAAATTCAAGATGATTGCCAGAATGTGCATGTTTAGGGGACTGGTAGAAATTAGGTTGCATGATCCCCATTGTCGAGTAGTTGATAATTAACTGCAAAGCAGAAGATTATAATATTTATAACTTTTAGGTTCAGTTTATTCGGTCTTCCGCATAAATTTTTTTTAAACAATTGCTTGCAAGATAAAAGAATAGCAGTATCTTTGCAATCGCTTTTGAAAAGCAGTTGTAGATCTTTGTAAGAATAGAAGGAAAAAGCCAAAGCAATAGGCTTGTCCGATAAACTTTCGGAATAAAAAATGCCGATGTAGCTCAGCTGGTTAGAGCAGCTGATTTGTAATCAGCCGGCCGGGGGTTCGA
>PWJP01000163.1 GCA_003559985.1 Saprospirales bacterium | reverse complement strand
CTTCATCCAGTGTTGCATCGCTGTAGTGACGAAATCTGGGGAATTTAGCTCGGAGTTCAGGAATTTGCCCAATCAAATCATCACGTCTGTGATAGGGATACAACTCACCATCGTAGTAATAACACATGATGGCGTCGATCATACCATTGCGATCAAAATCCTTGGCGATATTGACAATTGGCTTTTCCTGGGACGCCTTATACCGGGAATTGAGGCCCAGATTCCCTCCTATAATCTCCTTGTTTCCATCACCTGTGATATCTTCAACGTGAAGGCTGTGCCACCACCCATTTGTCCTGTTAAGACCGAATTCTTCGGTTCGCTCAACAAACTGCCCATCTTCAAAACTGTAAACAGAAATTGGCATCCACTCACCGGTAATGACCAGTTCCGGAACTCCGTTACCATTTAGGTCAGCAGCTTCGATTGCTGACACCATTCCAATCCGGTTAAAGTCTGGGAATACCCTGGATGTAACGTTTACATATCTATCCCCGCGTCTTTGTACAATATAGCTGTTTGGTGCAAGCGGATAATTCACAGGCAGAGCTCTTCCCCCGACAAAGATTAATGGATTGCCCTCACCTTCAAAGTCGTAAACCAAACCAGCGCCTGAACAAGTTGGAATATTTGGGAACAACTCGTCTCTTACCAGATTTCCATTGCCATCGTTAAGGTAGAGCCGGTCGTTGTAAAGAGGTGAATTTACTGGCTCGGAATATCCTCCACTGAGTACCAGCAGGTCGAGAAGGCCATTGTCATTTGCATCATAAAAAATAGCATCTACATCTTCGTATTCCTTGTCGGCCTCCAGAACGGCTTGCTCGGTTTTGGTAAAGCTGCCATCTTGATTCTGAATGAAAAGAGCACCAGATTGACCTTTAGCACCTCCGATGAAAAAATCTTCCAGCCCATTTCCGGTAACATCAGCAACCTCCAGACCGGGTCCAAGCCTGGAAAGTCGATGTGGGAGTAACCTTTCACGGTGAAAATCTTCAAAATCGTTTTCTCGATGATTAAATTCGGGAATACCAGCTGAAGATAAAGTGGTGAATAACTCATCCCTTGATTGAATTCCGGGATAGGTATAAGTGCCCTCGGGGGCATATTCAATGTGGATTCGCTGATTGGCCTCCACATTGTGCAGTTTTTGATAGGTGTTGTCCGGCCAGACGATCAGTAGTTCATCAACCTGGTCGTAATCTCCCAGACCAAAATGCAATTTGTGTTCGGAGGTTGAGAAAAATCCTCTGTTTCCATTGAGTTCCAAATACTGTGTCAATTCTCCTGTTGTTGCCCAGGCTTTGGTTCCAATTCCGCTGGTGTTGTTTCCGGGTCCGGTAGTGGTGATTTGGAGGTAGTTGTTGTCGGAACCTTTGTTTTGCACGACCAGGGCTGGGGAGTTTATATTGGATACGACCACATCCATATTGCCATCCCGGTTTAGGTCCACATAGATGGATCCACTGCTAAAAGTAGGTTGATCAATTCCATATGTCGAGGTTGCATCGAAAAAAGTGAGATCTCCCTGGTTCAGGTACAGGTAATTGGGTAAGGGGTTGCTGGGAACCAACTGTAAAACGGTATTGATATCCGGGAATCTCACGTTGTTTACTCCTCCGGTGCGCTCTAGGGAATCTAATGTATAAGTCACATAATCCAGGTCCGTGACATCTCGTAAATAGCCATTGGCGATGTAGAGGTCTTTCAGCGTGTTGTTGGTAAAATCTGCAAATAGTGCTCCCCAGCTCCAATCGGTATTTGAGACACCAGCGAGTCTTCCTATTTCACTGAATTCCAAATCGCCATTTGCATTTTGACCGGTATGCATTTGCAACACATTTCTCAAAAACTGATGACCATAATCGTGTTTGAGCATGAGATTGTGTCGTGATACCGTCATCACATTCATCAATTCCTTGTACCGAACATGATCCTCAGCAACCATATCAAGCACTACTATATCGGGTAGGCCATTGTTAGTAAAATCAGCAATATCTGCGCCCATACTATTTTGACTCATATGACGTAAATAAGTCAATGCCTTGTCTTCAAACACTCCATTGCCCTTATTGATGAAGAGGTAATCGGGTTCTATGAAATCATTGCCTACATAAATATCGGGCAACCCATTCAGATTGATGTCTGAGATAATTACGGAAAGGCCAAAAGCTGAATTTTCCATTCCGGCCTCCGCCGTTATATCCTCGTACATTCCCCCGTTGTTTCTGAAGAACTTGTCCGATTCATAGGGAGTTCTCGGATGGGTTAGGCGATAAGTGGAACCATCATCCCTTTGCCTGACTCGCATGGTAACCCCGTCCTTAAAGTGGAGTGGGTGATTGATTAAGTACATGTCGAGGTATCCATTTCCATCCATATCGAAGAAATTTGCGTGATTGGAGTTAGATTCTGAATCCAATCCAAATTCTGCTGCGCGCTCGGTGAAAGTGAGATCGCCATTATTTACGAACAGCAAATTTTTCTTGATGGGCCCGGTTTCCTTACCGGTTACACTAATGTAGATATCCAACAATCCATTGCCGTTGATATCCACCATGGTTACACCAGTTTGGAAGCCCTCGGCAGCAGTGACCCCGGCACTTTCAGTTATGTCCTCAAATTCGTAATTGCCTTTGTTGAGATATAATTTGTTGGGACCCATTGTAGAGACGAAATAGAGGTCGGGATAGCCGTTTCCACTAATATCACCCGCAGCAACTCCACCACCGTTGTAGAGGTATTCATAGGTCAATACATTGTATTCATAATCTTCCTCGATCAAATTTACAAAGTCAATCCCGGTGACTTCGGGTGGTAATATTTCAAAGCCCCTGTGATCCTTGAACATTTCAGGAAGGGGGTCAGGTTCACTTGCAGTTACCCCTGCTTTTATTGGTTCATCGGTTTCGGATTGAAAACCATTGCATGAGCCTAAAACAACGAGAATTGCCAGCCCAGCAAAAAGAAAAATTTTATTGAGTAACATCACAAAAAGATTTAAGTAATAATTGTTAAGGACTTATTCGCTCTTTCTAAGGCTGATTTCCTGAATCACTAGATTTCCCACTTTTTCACCTTGTCTCACCCCACTATCAATGGCGGGCATGAAGTGTATTCCTCCGTAAAGACGAGAAATTGCCGCCTCCTGGGAAGCTTCTATAAAGGAATCAAAGGATCTGACTGGAAGGTCAAATTCGAGTTGTGTTATGTCATCAAACTGGAAGTTGTCTCCAAACACCTCGGTCAGTGCAATTGCGGCCGCAGTGGAAATGACACTGTGTCCACTGGTGTGTTCCGGAAAGGGAGGGGATTGCAGGGGTGGATGCCAGGATTCATCGATATATCTGTTAATGTAAGTCTCGGGCCTCAACAGGTTGCTTCGGTATTTTTCATCCCAACAACTGATAAACCCCTCGAAAAGTGCAATTGAGGTAAGCGCCATTGCTTCGGCAGATTTCATTAAGCCAGCTTCCGCCTTTATGGAAGCCAGTGAGGCGATGTTCATCCAATGTCCCCCTGGGGATATTTTCTTAAACCCCACCTTAAAATGGCCAACTGCATCCATCGCAAAAGGATTGCAGTCCCAAAAAGCGGCAATTTCTCTCTTTTCTCTTTCATCCCCTTCTTCCAGGGCATGGTAAACTTCCATGGCCTCTTTGTAAAACTGACTTTCAGGATCTGAGCTAAATGGGGTGGGGGGATCTGGTTTAAATTGATCTGGACTATCCATAACCAGTGTTCTGATCTCCCGCCAGGAGGGTTCAATAGCATCAAAATAGGCGGGTGGAGTCGGTGACCAATCAGAAACACTCCCCTTTGAAGTATATCTGGGATAAGTTCGGGTCTGCGCATAGTAATCGCCAGATGCCCATTCCAGTATATGTTCAGCTACCTGTTTTCCATAATTCACTGAATTTTCATAAACCCGCTGGGGTATATTGCGCTCATCAAACTTCTCAAAGATCGGAATTTGCAGTTCTTCAAATAGATTTTTGTCGAAGGTCACCCTTTTCCCAACCTCCAGCATTGCAACTGTCGCAGCCAATTCCCAGTCGTATTTTCCGTGATTCTCTGGCTGAGGGACTGGCTCCAATTCTGCCAATTGACCGGATAGAGACTGGTAGTTGTCAAACTGGTGGACAATGGTCTCATATGCCGCAACTGCTGAATACACATAATTCCTGCTCGCAACAGGAGGCGAAAACACATCGCTTACCATCACATCTGTTATAACTTTCATCCCTTTATGCAACCCTTCAGCACTTTCAAAGTCATTCTCGTAAGTCTTTTCAGGACTGCATGAGACTGCCACTAAGAATAGAAGTGGTAATAGTAAGTACTGTAATCTGATAATCATGCCCAAATGGTTTAATGATTAAGTCAAAGGTAAGGAGAATTTTGTATAATATTTAAGAGCTTATAAAAAAAATTATTAAACCCTTAACTTAGCCAACATTCATTCAAACCCTTACCTAAAAGTTTCCTTAATTTAAGCTGTCAAAATTTTTATAAGTGCGTTACTGAACGTATTAAGCCTTCAAATATTTACTGGAAAGGGATTTTATTAGCTTATTGGTTTTCCAAATCTTTTAGGAGACTTAGGTAGGGAGCAGTTCGTTAGGATGTAGTAACTTTCGGCCCCCTAACGGCAGACATAGATTCTGCTGCTTTGGGACTCCCGGTATAATCTTTAGAAATGGGAGTTAATTGAATCTTGTAGAAAAAATTAAGGATGTGGATACAGTCGGGGCTTGTAAAACCCCTGTACATATTGATTTATCTAGGTTTTACATTAGTGCTTATGGTGCAATGTGCAAGTCCGTCACCACCCACCGGAGGGCCTGTGGACGAAGATCCCCCAGTTCTTGATACAGCGGCTTCTTCGCCCCTTATGCCCACCAATTTCACTGAAGATGAGATTCTCCTCGAGTTTGACGAATTTATTGAGTTGAGCAATCCCGCCACTTCTGTGGTCATTTCTCCTCCCTTGCAGTATAACCCCGAATACCTGGTGAGGGGCAGGAGGCTTTTCTTTAAATTTGATTCACGGGAGGAATTGCGAGAAAATACGACCTATACCATCAATTTTGGAGATGCCATACGTGATTTTACAGAGGGCAACATATTGCGCAATCTCGTCTATGTATTCAGCACCGGACCGGAAATTGACTCCCTTGAAATGTCTGTAAGAATGGTCGATGCTTACACCGGTGAACCCATTTCCAATGCACTGGCCGTGCTACACGAACCAGGAAAGGACTCCGCATTGCTCAAATCTAAACCGCTTTACTTTTCGGCCTCCGATGAAAATGGATTGGCAAAAATCCAATTTATCCAGGAGGGTAATTACGCGCTTTTTGGTCTGGTGGATGAAAACAGGAACTACCTGTACGATCTACCGGGAGAACTGGTGGGCTTCTATGACCAAATGGTTGTATTGCCTGATACCGCTGAAAGTACGAGGGAAATAAGGCTTTTTCAGCGTGAAGACCGCTTTTTGAGGGAGTCCAGAAGGTGGAGAGACGGCGTCACCCTCGCCATGAAATACAACCGGCCTTTTGAATCCATGGAATTTGAGTTTCCCGAAAGTCCCAAACCAATAGCTGTAACTTCCTCCGGGGACACGGTGCTTTTTCACTACTATAAACCGGTCACAGATTCAGTGATGGTTACCGCTATTTCACTACCGGACACCAGGGATACCACCTATTCATCTCCTCCCAGAGATAGCGGCATTTCACCCCTGAGACCTGGACAAATAGAATCGGCACTGAAACCTGGAGAGCCCGCAATGCTCAGGTTCAACCACCTGATCGATACCTTTGACAAGGCTCTCATTGAGTTTGTTTCCGGAGATACCCTCCCGGAAGGCACCGAGTACATCCGCTTCGTAGATATCATCGACAACAAAGTTGCCATTGACATAAGATTGGAAGAAGGTAAGAGGAGCCAGTTTTTAATATTGCCAGGGGCCTTTACCGACATACATGGAAACCAAAACGATAGTATTAGTCTGAGTCTAAACAGGCAAGACCGGTCTTCTTTTGCCAACTTAGAACTCACTGTGGATTCACTTGACAAGGATGAGCAGTACATTTTGATATTGGAGAATCAGTCGGGAGAGGCGAACAGGAAAATTGTTTCTGGCAAAAAGACGTTTAATTGGCAATTGAATAACATAAGACCTGATAATTACATGCTGAGGGTAGTGTGGGACCAAAATAAAAACCGCCGATGGGACCCGGGTGTAATACTGGAGCGAATCCAGCCCGAAGCTGTTAGCACGCATGAAATTGTTCAGCTCAGGGCCAATTGGGATTTTGAGCAGACTGTCATTCCCTTTCAGGAGTAAAATCCGGAGTGGCCGTTTCAGGTTTTTGGCTTTGGCCAGGTAGGAAAGCATATTCTATCCAATGAAAATCCCTCTTTACAAAAACCCCCGATTTTGGTGTATCTGATGTTGGGGAAAAACATATCTATATGATTTTAAGGACAGAAAATCTGGTCAAAAGATACGGTCGAAAGGAAGTCGTCAAGGATGTTTCTATTGAAGTGAGTAAAGGAGAGATTGTGGGGTTGCTGGGACCCAATGGTGCGGGGAAAACCACGACGTTCTACATGGTGGTAGGGTTTATACGACCAAATTCGGGGAAAGTATTCCTTGGTGACCGGGAAATCACCTCCATGGCCATGTACCAGCGCGCCAGAAACGGGGTGGGTTACCTCCCTCAAGAACCGTCTGTTTTCCGGAAAATGAGCGTGGAGGACAACATTGCATCGGTGCTCGAAATGACAAGTCTGAACCGGGATGAACAGCGTGAAAAATTGGAGCAGCTCATCGATGAATTCAGCCTGGAAAAGGTGAGAAAAAGCAAAGGTGACACTCTATCAGGAGGGGAGCGCAGAAGGACAGAAATAGCGCGTGCTCTGGCTACCAACCCATCTTTTATTCTATTGGACGAACCCTTTGCGGGAATCGACCCGATTGCCGTGGAGGACATCCAGATTATTGTCAGCAAACTCAAAACGAAGAACATTGGAATCCTCATCACCGATCACAATGTTCAGGAAACTCTCTCTATCACCGACAGGGCTTACCTGATGTTTGAGGGTAGCATCCTCCGGGCAGGAGTAGCTGAGGAACTCGCCGCTGATGAACTGGTGCGGAAAGTGTATCTCGGCACGCAATTTGAACTCAAACGCAAAATACTCGACTCCAAATGATGAAGTTTAAGTCTGTTCTATCTCTCATAGTAATCGCCATTGCTGCAATATTGCTTTTGACCTCTTGTGAAGAGGAAAGGACCCCCCGGTTGACTGAGCAACAGCAAATATCGAAGGACAGTGTACTAACCGAAATGCTTCGAGAGGCATCCAATAGGACAGATTCGATTTGTGAGGTGCGAACCGGAGGCCTGGTTCAGCATTATTACGACTCAATTTTAGATGTGCGGCTGGAAGAGATAAGAAAATTGCGACAACGACGATAGAACGGTTCTACAGCTGAGATTTTATAGCTGTGCTGAAAATTTTCGCTGGTCGAAAAGGCAAATGAATGAAAAAAAGCGTGGAAATAAACGATGGAAAATTCGGACAGGATTTAATTATTCCTCAAGCTAAGTCGCTGCGGTTAGTCCTGCCTGGGATACCGGTTTTCTTGCTTTTTGCATTGCTAATGACTGCGTGCTCTGAAGAACAGGAGGAGTTGAGAGGCGGACTGCCGGAACACGCCTGGGAAAATATTGATTTACGCATAGAAGCATTTGAAGCGAGAAGGGAGCGGGAGTGTAGAGAAAGAGCGCTGGAAACTGCCATGATGAAGGTCGATTCTACACTATTGGAAATGGAATCGCTCATTCCCATCGATACCGCAGCCAGCATTATTAGACCCGGGAGACCGGAGCGCCCAAAAGTTCGTGAAAAACGAGATACCACACCTATCAGGCCGTTTATTGAATTTCAATCCGGAGACAATTCCTCGTAAATCGATGAGTCTTTGAAGTTTTTAAAGCGCTCCTGAAAGATTTCCGCCACTCGTTCATGGGACCGCTCTCCGTATGCGTCTGGGAAAAATATACTGGCCAGAGCATTGAGAAACCAATTGTCGTTTCGCGCCAAATAATAGGGGAAAGGTGGACAGAGATAGCGGTATTCCACATTGCGTATCATGAATGCATCGAGTCCCGATCCCCTGCTCTGCGGTACGCTGCCCGAAACCATAAAGAAAACTTCATCGGTGTTTTTCAATCTGATCTCCGGGCTGTAATCGAGGTGGTCATCCAGTAAAAGAGCGGTGTCGGGATTGTTTCTGAGGTGGGGGAGGTTGAAATCCCAGGTGTAATAGACATCGGCAAAATCAAAGTGCTTGTCAAATGCCTGCATAAAACTCAATGAGCGCTCGCGGGTGAGTGTCTGAATCTCTTCCAGCCTTTTCCGGTCCTGCCTGGTCCTTCTGTCTTCTCTTTCTCCGGCATTTTCCAGGTTGTTTTCCAGGTGTTCAATCTGTCTGCGGTTGCTCTCCAGGATGATTACCATCCCATTTTTGGAGAGTTGGTCGATCCACTCCACGGCCATTGCCCTTCTGTCATCCCTGCTGAGGGTGTCACAGGGATCTACTGCCCGGAGATCGGTATTGCTCCAGAGGAACAAAACCAGGGTGAAAAAAACCATTGTTGATAAGCTGCGCATCGTAGGCATATTTTAAGTAAATCTCCAACGTCCACTCTTGACAATATATTGAATCTACCGGGACCATTTGGCCCGATTCCTTAAACCAAATATCCGCGCCTGAGTTCTCCTGTTGTATTTGGTCGGTGGAAATTTTGGACAGCCGGTCAAATTTGGTGTAATTTAGCCCGGTTAAAATAAGTTTTTTTAATATGGATTCTAAAAATATATTTGGAACTGAGCTCGAGATTTGCGGTGAGGATCCAGTGACCGGTTTTTTCCGAAATGGTTGCTGTGACACGGACGAACGGGATTATGGACAGCATACGGTTTGTGCGGTTATGACGGACGAATTTCTCGCCTTTTCCAAAAGGACAGGAAACGATTTGACCACCCCGCGTCCCGAATGGGATTTTCCGGGGTTAAAGGCCGGTGACCGATGGTGTGTTTGCCTCTCGAGATGGATGCAGGCCCTGGATGCCGGAGTGGCTCCCAAAATAATCCCGGAGTCCTGTCACGAATCCGTTCTGAAAGAAGTGGATTTAAAAACACTGATCGGTTACGCATGGAATCAAAAACAAGACCGGGATTGAGGTCGAAATTCGATATAATCTAACCAAAAAACTCCCCGATGATACAAGGAGAAGACATTCAGAAACTCGAAGAGCGGATTTATCGCGACAGTGCCTGGGTCCAACAACTTAAAGAGGAGACCGCCACAGTTTTAGTCGGTCAGGAGAAAATGGTGGAGCGACTGCTAATCGGACTGCTCACCGGTGGCCACATTTTGCTGGAGGGCCTTCCCGGCCTCGCCAAAACCCTCGCTATCAAGACTCTTTCGATGGCCGTAGGTGGTAAATTCAGCCGGATACAGTTTACCCCTGATTTGCTACCCGCGGATGTGATCGGAACCATTATTTACAATCCCGATAAAAGAGATTTTGAGGTCAAAAAGGGTCCTATTTTCGCCAATTTTATCCTGGCGGATGAAATAAATCGCTCGCCGGCCAAGGTGCAAAGTGCCCTCCTGGAAGCCATGCAGGAACTCCAGGTGACTATAGGCCCGCACACATTTTCACTGGAGGATCCCTTCCTGGTTCTCGCCACCCAAAACCCAATTGAACAGGAGGGAACTTACCCACTGCCGGAGGCTCAGATGGACCGCTTTATGCTAAAAGTTATCATTGGATATCCGGCCAAAAACGACGAGCTTGAGATTATGCGGCGAAATCTGAGAAGCAATCTGGAAAGCTCCCACATCAAACCCATTACCTCCCCGCAAACCATTTTGGAGAGCAGAAAATTAGTCGGTGAGATTTACATGGATGAAAAGGTGGAAAATTATATCGTGGACCTGGTTTTTGCCACCCGTTTTCCCCAGAAATATCCGGAACTCTCCAATCTCCGTCCACTTATTTCGCACGGCAGTTCACCCAGAGCTACCATCGCGCTGGGAAGAGCAGCCAAAGCACTGGCTTTTATCAAGCGAAGGGGCTATGTGGTGCCGGACGATGTGCGCAATGTAGCCCGTGATGTACTCAGGCACCGCATCGGTCTTTCTTATGAGGCCGAGGTGGATGATG
>PWJP01000197.1 GCA_003559985.1 Saprospirales bacterium | reverse complement strand
GTGAGAAGAGAATCCCTCAAAGCCATTCGCGATATGGGCATAGAACCCTATCCGCACGAGGCCTTTGAGGTGAATACCTTTTCCGCCGACATCAAAGAATCTTTTGAGGACGACAAAGCAGGTGAATTTGAGAATCTGAAACTCGCCGGACGACTCATGTCTAAACGGGGCAAGGGAAAGGCGATGTTTGCCGAGCTTCAGGATAAAAAGGGTCGCATCCAGATCTACCTGAGGCGGGACGACATCTGCCCGGGTGAGGACAAATCACTCTACAACCTCCTCATCAAGCGACACCTCCACCTCTGTGATTTTATCGGAATAGAGGGCTTTGTTTTTCGCACCGGCATGGGCGAGATAACCGTGCATGTGCAGTCCTTTAAGTTGCTCAGCAAAACCCTCCGTACCCTGCCCGTGGTGAAAAAAGATGCCGAGGGCAATATCTATGACGCCTTTACGGACCCTGAGCAGCGATACCGCATGCGCTATGTCGATCTCACCGTCAACGAGGGTGTGCGCGATGTTTTTGTCGCGAGGAGTCGAACCATATCTGCCATGCGTAGCTTTTTTGACAAAAAGGGCTGGCTGGAAGTCGAAACGCCCATCCTTCAACCCATTCACGGAGGGGCCGCCGCGCGCCCTTTCAAAACACACCACCACAGCCTCGATATCCCGCTCTACCTGCGGATTGCCAACGAGCTCTACCTGAAAAAACTAATAGTAGGGGGCTATGACGGGGTATATGAAATTGGCAAAATGTTCCGCAACGAGGGCATGGACCGCACTCACAATCCCGAATTTACCTCCATGGAAATTTACGTGGCTTATCGGGACTACCAATGGATGATGGAAATGACCGAGCAATGCCTGGAGGCAGTGGCCGAATCGGTTATGAGCACCACCAAAGTCACCGCCGGTGATAACGAAATCGACTTTAAGGGGCCCTACCCCAGACTGACCATGTACGAAGCCATCGAAAAACACACGGGTTTTGATATCTCCGAAATGGGTGAAGAGGACCTCCGCAAGCTTTGCGACAAACTCCACATCGAAGTGGAACCTTCCATGGGCAGGGGGAAGTTGATTGATGAGATTTTTGATGAAAAAGTGGAGCGAAATCTGATCCAGCCCACCTTCATCACCGACTACCCCATCGAAATGACCCCGCTGGCAAAAAAACACCGCTCAAAAGAGGGACTGGTTGAGCGCTTTGAACTCTTTGTCAATGGAAAGGAAATTGCAAATGCTTACACCGAGCTCAACGACCCCATCGACCAGCGGGAGCGGTTTGAAGAGCAATTGAAACTGGCTGAGCGGGGTGACGACGAAGCCATGGCAATGGACGAGGACTTTTTGCGGGCACTGGAATTTGGAATGCCTCCCACAGCCGGACTGGGAATCGGCATCGACAGACTGGTGATGCTTTTGACCGGAAAGAAATCCATTCAGGAGGTTCTGTTTTTCCCTCAGATGCGCCCCGAAAAAAGAGATACAGAAGAAGAAAAGGAGGATTAATTGGCCAGGCACAAACCAAAACACCGGTTTTAATCGTCTTTAATTACATCGCTTTTTTTGAATGGAAAAAATGGACAATAGTGCAATCACAATTCGAAGTGCCCGGTCTGTTTCACCACTTCGCATACTGTTTTTTGAAAAAATCTGACCAGAATGATCGGAAGTAAAAGTTTGCTGTTTTTATTGGCCGTGGCCTTCGGGCTGCTATTGGTCGCGGGATGTGGAAGTGGAGAAGGCGATCGGGCCGAAGCCGCTGATTCAGAAATTGAGGATGGAACCGATTCCGGTCATTTGGGCTTTGATGAGACGCACCAAACCTGGTCCACCGCCTCTCGCGTTCTCAGCGAACTAATCGAGGGGGCCCAGTTTACAGAATACGGCATGATGCCCATTCCACGGGAATCAGAGCGAGATTTCAGCTCCATTTTTCCCGAGCAACTCGACGATTTCACTCAATCGGCCTACGACCCTCAAATGATTGATAAGGACCAATACGCCCTGGTGAGGCTTTACGAAAGAGCGGAGGAAAAACTGCTTTTCACCATATACCGCTTTGACACCCCGCTCAATATGTACAATTTTTTTATCGCCCTGGACAGCATTTACCGACAGGATCCCACCTTAATCGCAGATGAGATCAGAGATGAAAAATTCGATGGCTGGCAGGTAAAGGATGATCAGGGAAAATACCGGGAAATCGGAGTGGTTTTGGACGACTACACTTTTTTGCAGGCAGACGCTAACCCCCAATTTGAGGGCGACATGATGGAACTTATCAAACTGCTACAATTTGAAGATTGATAGCGCATTAACAACCGCCGCTATCTCATGCTTTTCAGCACACTCCCCGGTATTTTTGGCCAGGGATTAAACCCTTATTTACTGCCAAAAATCTTGTGGTCCAGTGAGAACTTACCCGGTCCTGTCAGAAACAACACCAGAAAGCCAAACATAAACAAAAACGAGAGTTCCTTATCACCGAAAGCATCTCCTGCATGATGGATAAAAAAGGCGACCATCATGGTAATCAGTAATG
>PWJP01000088.1 GCA_003559985.1 Saprospirales bacterium | reverse complement strand
ATTGTTTTAATGATTTCGAGTATTTCTCCCCTCAATTTTGCCAGCTTCCTTACCGGCTTCCAGCTTCCACCTGCTCTTAAAAATCCAAACAAATGGTGACGATTTGGTCTGAGTCTGAGGTCAATCCAAACACCCAAAGATAAGATTAAAATCCAGAAAACGGAATAGGGGGAAAACCACAGGGCTAATAAGATCGCCAACAAAAGGACTGTTAACAGGAATATGAATAACACCGCGCGGACACTGGAGTAAAATTCAACATTGGCCATAGTATTGCGGCTGATAACTGTTGCTAACCAAAGCGGAAGCAAGTAAAAAAGGCTGAACGGAAGGAGTAGGAGCGAGAAAATTCCCGCGGAGAGCACGGACAAACCATTTTTTGAGAGCTTTCCAACTGTGCCATCTTCCAATTTGTGATTTTTCAGAGTGCGGTCATATTCGCTTAATTTATCTCTCAGTAAAATACCTGATTTAGATTCAGCACTTTCATTAAAACGGTCTAGGGCATTCTTAACTTCCTGAAAAGGGCTGCCTCCTTTATTCCCGAAAAATTCCCGGTCATTTTTTACCACCGTCCAAAGCAAAGCACCGATTTCCAGGTCTTCATCTCGTTCTATGTGCAAGACACATTGACTGAGTTGCTTTTGGATTTCTGCGGTCAGTTTTTTCACAGCCTTGCGCGGTTCAGTGCGGTATTCTTCAAAATAATCTCCCGGCTCAATGGCGGGACCAATTTCCATCATTAAATCGGATCTGAACCGGCTGTGGTCATCGTAGCTCAGGCCAATGGGGTGAATAACAAGAGGCAGGTCTTCTTTTTTCTCCAGAGTGCCAAAAGCCAATTTGGCCGCTCCGGGCTGAACCGTTCGCAATTTTTTCACCCACTTCATGCTTCCCTCGCAAAATATCAACAACCTGGCTCCATTGATAAGTCTTTTGTGGCATTCGCTGAATGAATCCCTGTTGGACTTTAGTTGACTGAATCCATCTTTAAACCTGAATACAGGCACCTGATTGGTGGCATTGAAAAACCACAAGAAACGAGGGTTAAAAAGATCGCCTCTGGTCATAAAGTGAACGTCAAAATCTACGGAGGTGGCAATCAAAGTGGGTTCCAAAAAAGCAGAGGGATGATTGACCGCAAACAATATCGGTTTTTGCTCATCCACATGCTCCATCCCGCGAATGAAAATTTTTCGGAAATAAACTTTGTATCCGGGCTTTATCCAATACTTCAAGAATCGGTACAGCAGCATGCACTTGGTTTGTTAACGGTAAAACTACAAACACCTCCTCATCATTCAGTCCCTGGCATTCCTGGCGTTGCATAAAGGGAATTCCACCGGCCTCCTTGTGTTTTCCGGCCGCAAATTAGGGGGAATTTTTCTCTTCGATAAATCATTTACACCTTTTTCTGCAAAATCAAGGTAATGTAGCAGGATACTTCATGTGATCTAAAGTGGTGCAAATCCGGGCATCCCCACTCAAAAATATCGCTTTTTTCCTGTTACATATAAAGCAATTTAGGTAGAATTCAGCCCTTAAATTACTAACTTTGCCACATGACCCAGATCAAGCCTGACATAAGAGACCTTACGGGATTGGCCACCAATGCTGCGATGCAGGCAGGCGAGGCGATTATGGAGATATACAAAACAGGAATTACCGTTTCTTCAAAAGAGGATGAATCTCCTCTCACCAATGCGGACCGAGCGTCTCACCAAATTATTGTAAAAGCACTGAGACCGACGGGCATTTATATCCTGAGCGAGGAGGGAGACCACGGGACTTATTCTGAAAGAAGTGGTAAGGACTATCTGTGGGTAATCGATCCGTTGGATGGCACCAAGGAGTTTATCAACAAAAATGGAGAATTTACCGTCAATATTGCACTTGTCGAGGGAAATTCCCCTGTACTCGGAGTGGTTTATGCACCCGATAAGGGCGTGTTGTATGCGGCCAATAAGCAGGATGGAGCCTATAAATGGGAGTTGAAAAATGGCAATCACTCCATAAAGGGAATTGCACCTAAAAAAATACCGCTTGACCCGGGCAAAAGACCACTCACCATAGTAGCCAGTCGCTCTCATCAAAACCCGGATACGGTGAAGTTCATACAAAAGATGGAAACAAACAACGGCCCTGTGGAGGTAATCAGCGCGGGGAGTTCACTCAAGCTCTGTTTGGTGGCGGAAAACAGTGCCGACTACTACCCCCGTCCTGCCCCAACCATGGAGTGGGATACTGCGGCGGGAGATGCCGTCTGCCGATTCAGTGGATGCGCGGTAGTCAACTGGGAAACGGGGATACCATTGATGTACAATAAAAAAGATTTAACTAACCCGAAATTCCTGGTAAAAAGAACCGATGGAGAACGAATTTAACGCCTACTTTACCCTTGTCATCCTGGGTCTGATCGTGGTATTTTTACTGTGGGACAGATTCAGGCCTTCGGTCGTTTTTTTTACGGGCGTATTGATCTTACTTGCAGCCGGTATTTTACCCGTAGAAAACTTTTTGCGTGGATTTTCAAATCAGAGCATCATCATGATCTTTTT
>PWJP01000156.1 GCA_003559985.1 Saprospirales bacterium | reverse complement strand
TTGGATTGGCCGAAATGAAGTGCTGTGATATAAGCGCCGGAATGCTGCGAACCCCAATTCAGTTCCAGCGTGCGAGCAAGTCATCGGACGGGGCCGGCGGGCAGACGGTTGAATGGGAAACGTTCGCCGGAACTCGATGCCACTTCAAGGCGATGAGTGGTATGGAGCGCGTGCACTCCGAAAGACTAGAGGCTACTACGCGAAATCGTGCGGTTATCCGTTACCGAGATGACCTGTCAGAAGGTGATCGGGCCATCGTTCGTGACCGCGCATATCAGATTCGATTTATCGATAATATCGAGATGCGCGACAAGTGGCTCAGGCTGGATCTTGATGGCGGGGTGGCAACCTGATGGGCGCTGTATTCGGAGTCAATGAAGTTTTAAATGAGCTTCGCCAGATCAGTTCAAAGACTGACAAGGCAACGCGAGACACCAATAACGCGAGCGCGTTGATGGTTAGAACCCATGCCATTCGGCTTATACAAAAGCCCGGGTCGGGCGTCGTCTACACGCGCCCACCTGGTAGCAACCGATCAAGATCTCATCAAGCATCGGCCCCCGGAGAGGCCCCGGCAACGGATACCGGAATACTTGCCGGATCAATGAACGTGGACCGAGCAAGGGGCGCAAAGCTGTCGGCAGAGGTTGGCCCGGCCGATAAAGCGGAGTACGGGAAATGGCTCGAATTCGGAACCAGGAATATGCAGCCCCGGCCATTCCTAAAGCCGTCCTTTGACTACGTGGCAAGGACGCACCAAAGCAGGTTAATCGCATCAATCAAGAGAGCATTAGGTCTATGATGCCGGTTCAGGCCGCAGTGTTTGACAGGCTGGTCGATCAGGTGCCATTCCCTGTATATGACCGGCCGCCTCAGACCGAGGATGCAGGGGATGATGAATCATTCCCCTATCTGACCATTGGAGAGGACACGTTCACGCCGTGGGACGATGACTTTACCCAAGGATATGAGAGCGAACTTAATGTTCACACATGGAGTCGATACCGTGGCCGTAAAGAGGTCAAGGAAATTCAACAGACTATCTATGACGCGCTGCATAGGCACTCGATATCCATAGCAGGTTATGCCACAATCAATCTACATTTTGAGTTTGCCGATTCAGTTCGAGACCCGGACGGACTGACACATCACGGCGTATCACGTTTCCGGTTGCTTATAGAGGATCAACGCAATGAGTAAGCTAGCTTCCCGTCAGTTTATTTTGAGCCGGAATGGCGCGCCCATTGCCGGTGTTCGCACAAAGTCGATTGCGGCCGCAAACGAGAACATCGACTTCACCGACGATGATAGCGATGGAAATCAAACCCTATCGTCTCTTGTTGGCCGCAGAGAGGTGACGATCTCTGTTGGCGGCGTTTATAACGACGACGACCTCATGGGCCTGGCTTTGTCCGAGAACATCCAAGACGAATTCACCCTGACCGATACGGTCAACAACGAAGCCATCACCGGGAACTTTAATATCACCAACTACACCCGAGAAGGCGGCGGATCTGAGTCGGAGCTTGAATTCTCGGCAGAGCTGGCAAGCTCCGGTGTGATTTCTCAAGGAACGCCCTCACAATGAGCCGATTTTCAGACCTGACCATTACCTGGCGCGGCAAGGAATACACCGTCAAAGCCAAAGATATGCTCGGTCTCATCGCTCAGGTTGAGGAAATTATCACCCTTCCCGAGATTGACCGGGCTGCGAGGCGCTTCCAGAAAGGGAAGCTATCCATGGCATACGGCGCAATGCTTAGGTATGCCGGCTGCCACGTTGATGATGACGAGGTTCATGATGAGATGTTCCGAATGGAAGACGGGGAGCAGCGCACCATGACTGAGGCAATTGAGTTTCTTTACCGAGTGGTCACCCCGCCTTCGTGGATGGAAGAAAAAAAAAGCGAGCCCGTGAAGAAGAAGGCGACGAAGAAGAAGTCCGCACGCAAGGGTTCGTAGAATCCACGTACAGGCTTTGCGTTGCTACGAAGGGCATGAAGCCATCAGAGTATTGGCGGCTTCACCCTGTGGAAATATGGTGGCTGATAGCTGAATGGCGAGATCAGAACGACCGCAAGAGCAGCGCAGGAATGACGAAAAAGGAAAAGTCGTCATTGATGCGTAAGCTTGAGGAAGCGCAAGCCCTGCACCAGCAGGGCAAATGGAACAGAGGCAGACCGTGGCTCAACTAGGCAGCATGTTCGTAAGGTTCGACGGCGATACTCGTGGCCTTGAGAGCGCAACAGAGCGCGCGCAAGGATCGATATCAAAGTTCGGAACGCAGGCGCGGCGAGGCATTAACGTCGCGGCTAAGTACGGCGCTGCATTCGCTGCCGCTGGCGCTGCTATAGCAACCAGGTTCACCGCTCAACAGATGAGCGCAATTGATTCCGCGTCCAAGCTAGCCAGGCAGCTCAACACCACAACCGAATCCATCGCGACCATGCAGCGCGCCGGGCAGCTTGCCGGAATAACTGACATGGAATCGAACATGGAGCGCCTTAACCGGCGTCTCGGTGAGGCAGCGCGCGGGACCGGGCAGGCTGCGCGTGCGA
>PWJP01000185.1 GCA_003559985.1 Saprospirales bacterium | reverse complement strand
TTCGTTCCATCTGAAACAGCCCAGTCCACTCCACCTTCGTATATTGCATTATTTGGACACTCCGGCTCGCATGCGCCGCAGTTGATACATTCCTCTGTGATTATTATTGCCATGATGTGTAAGAATTCAATTCGTTGTTTAAATCAATTTCCCCTGTAATTGTTTAGTTCCCCAAAGGTAAGAATTTAGGTCGTTACCATTTAATGTGCAAGTTGATTTTGCGGCCTGAACTGACAATAATAGGGATGCGATGACCATTTATTGTGATAAAATTAGCAACTTTGTAGCCAAATCGAGGAGGTCGAATAACTTCTCAAAAATCTGAGTTATGTTACGATGGATGTGTGTGTTGGTTATGGTATCTATTATCGCTCCTGAAGTGAAGGGACAAATGCTTTTTCAGGTCGATGATTTCAGTGCTTTTGAGGAAGATCTGACCATTACCGGGGATGCGCGCATCATCGATGACCGGCTAAGAATCACCTCTTCGGAGCGGTACCAGCAGGGTGCAACCTGGTTCTCCCGTCAACAAATCGATCTACAGCGCGGCTTTGAAACTGAATTCATCTTCAAATTGACCAATCACGATCCTGAACACAAAGGTGGTGATGGTTTTGCCTTTGTGGTTCACAACAACGACCTGCAGGAACTCGGTGGTTTTGGAGACAGTATCGGATACAAGGGATTGAGTGGGGGAGTAGCCATTGAATTTGACACCTACGACAACGATGAAGGCAGTCGCAATCACGTCACTCTTAGTTATTATGATCCGGCGGAAGGAGGGTTTAAGCGACATGCCACGGTACATCAGATTCCCGAAATGAGCGATGGCGAACCGCATTATGCACGCATAACCTATGCCAATGGGTTTCTCACCTTTTGGTTGGATAGCTATATTTTTCCGGTCCTCTCTTCCAAGTTGGACCTGCCTGGTATTTTGGGAGCGGATAAGGCCTGGTTGGGTTTTACCAGTGCAACTTCATTTGCGCATTCCGATCACGACATTTTGGAGTGGATGATGGGTGAGTTTTTACCCCCACCTGACCTGGCCATCGAAAGCATCAGAGTGGAACCCAAATACACCGTGGAAGTCCAAAGCCGGAATTTAAGGATAAGCGTATGGGACCACAATCAAATCGATGGGGACATCATATCTCTGAAAGTAGGTGATCAGTGGCTCATCAATGAGTACGAATTGGTCAGAGCGAGAAAAACCGTGCCCTACACCTTTACCGGTTTCAATACTACCATAATCCTCTACGCCCACAACCTCGGTGATATTCCTCCCAATACTGCCGCAGTGGCAATTGACGATGGGGTAGAAACCCAAACTATCAATCTCGAGGCCGATCTTGAAAACAGTGAAGCCATTGAGATTATTTACAGAGGACCCTCGGATTGAGTTTGAAATCCGAATGCCTGCCCATATTTGTTGCTAAGTTCAATACTCCCAACTAAAACGAATACTCCTACCATGGCCTCGGCAACACCCACTCCTGATTGCCAAAGTAATTCCATTTGACATCTAAAAGGTCCGTTTCGGGATCGGTAAATTGCTTAAGTGGTCGGCCATTCACAGCTACGCGCGCATTGACATAGACCCTGACTTCACTGTAGCCCTTCTCCAAAAACTCTTTTTCCAAATACCGCGAGAATGTAAACATCATATCAGGCCTGGTGGATACGCCGTTGATCTGATGCTCCCCGAGACGCTCTCGGAGATTGATTCTGTGCTGTTTGTTCTGATCTGTTTCAACCGTGAAATGAGCAATCCCGGCTTTGGTTCTCAGCATCATCCTCCAGCTCAGCCGGTGTCCCGCTTCGGTCCACAATACATCGTCCGGTATGAAGTGGTGCCGGACGGGCAGTATCAACATCAATCCAATGAATCCGGCGAATGCATACTTTATTAGTGCTTTTTGGGTGGGCGTGTGATTGAAAATAGCCGGACTAAGTATCCTGTCCTTTGAAACCAGCTTCTCTATGCTTTTTGTCGGGAAAAAGAAGATCGAAAAGGCCAGGGCGAAGTACGGGAAGATGCCGATTTGAAACACCGCCGAATTGAACAGGTGAAATCCCAGGGAGGCGATAATGGCAAACCAACGGGTTCTTTTCCACAACAGCATGGGCACCACGAGCAAATCGTAGCCGATACCCGCATAGGAGAGAAAGTGCGGGACCCAGTCTATTTGGAGTAATGGTCCAATTATGGGCAGATCGGCCCTGGCTGTCATCCAAATGGTCAGAGGTCTCGCCTCCAGCCAATCGGGATACAATTTATTAATGGCTGCGAAAAAATAGACTATCGCTATCAGGCACATAAAAAGCAGCCTCGGCCAGGCGGGAATCTGGTTTCGGTAAATAGCGGGATTGTATTTCGCATCAAGGCCAAAACGCTTACCCACGGGCAAGAATACAAATATCCAGGAAACCACCATTACAAGGTAGTAGTGGTTGTTGTAGTTGCTCTTTTGCATCAGATAGGTCAGGGACCAGAGGATTGCTAAAAATAGTATGGAGTACCTGTACTTGTATCCCAGCATCACCCCGATGGAAAAAACTC
>PWJP01000110.1 GCA_003559985.1 Saprospirales bacterium | reverse complement strand
TTATTACATAAGAAATGTGAATGGTGAGCCGACCCGGGTTTATACCAAATTCCGGTATGAAAGTTAAGGAGGTTGTTATTATTGACATGGCTCTGTCTAAGGAAGGGTGTGAAACTTATACTGTGATATTTGTCCAAAAACTCGTTTTTAGCAATTAGTACGGGCGTTTCTTTCACTTCAATCCCCTTGGATTGATTAGAGCCAGGGTCACTGGAATTCCAGGTATCCGCAAAAATATTATTTTTAATGGAAATTTGATCTAACAAATTGCTGTACCCTTCCAGACGAATGTCCAATAAATTATTGTGGAATTGGTTCTTAAAAGAAGTGCCTTCTTTGCCTATTTTAATACTCAGCGTGGAGGGTACATATCCCGTAGAACTGAGCGCAGAAATTGCCTCACCCCCAATATTTGAGAAAACACACCCATTGAAGGCTTCAAAGCCGGAATCCATCGCGTAGATTCCAATCTGATTAATATTTTCAAAGTTACTGCCCTGTATTTCCAGCCCATGATTTCGATGTAAAACAATACCTATCTCAGGTTTAAATTGCTCTATACCAAATCCAAAATCTTTAAAAGTGGTATTTAAGATTTTGCTGTTGTTGTTGTGTTGATAGGTATAAAATACAATGCCCACATCACAGCTAACAAAGGATGACTGATCAGAATAGACATAACCACTGGACTTTAAGACAAACTGAAATGGTGAGGTAATAAAATCAACCGAAAAGGCAGTAATTCCCGTATTGGCATATTCAACATTACTCCCGAGCAATACAACTCTACCCGGGTCCAATCCATCCGGATTAAAAGGATCATTCCAATGATTGGGATGCGCTCTTTCCGGATTGCCTTCAACCCTTATCCCCTCCCATCGCAAAAAAGCAGATTCATTGATGTTGCACAACAGTGTCAGAGTAGAATTCAATACGTACAACTTGGCGCCCTGTTCAACATGAATTCTCACATCAGGTGCCAGACCGATACTAGAATTCAAAATATTTAGCTGGGAACCTGATTTAACCCTAACATGCTTATAAATCTCCATATCCTCATCCCAGGTCTCCCCGTTAGGATCGTCAATTACAATTTCAGGAGTAAGTGGCTCCGGGGGCGGAGGGTTAACATTTTGGTTGTTATCCAGGACAACCCATTCCGGGCTATTGTTGTAAAAAAAGTTAAAAATTCTATCCATCTGGCAAGGACTGAAAACAAACTCACCGTGATGATTGTAGCCCATTGTATTATTAGAGTAATCCCAAAAGGAGGGTTCAGTTGCATCACAGCAGCTTGAAAAGGGAAAGGTGTGTCCTAAATTCAGGCAGTGACCTATCTCATGATTCAGTAAGCTCATATAATTCCAAAGCGAATAATTCCCTCCATTCTCCTGCCAATAATGCCAGAGATTTCCGATGGATAAATACCCTTCGCCCAAACCAGCAGCACCACGTTGCAGCCTGCAAGTCTGGCCATTTTCCGTCTCATTTTCAAACCATTCATCGAATATAAAGACATCGAGCACTTTATCTCCATATACACTAAATTCATCATTAAGTGCACTGGCCCGCTTGGTAATTTGGCCATCGCGACAAGCCAAGGGAACTGACGTCCCGGAAACAAACCATTTATAATCAGATTCTACATGGTGATAGTGCACGGATCCTTGATCGTTTTCTTCATAGAGCTCATATCTGATTTTAGTATCTCCCAGATTAGGGACTGGGTGCCCTTCTGCATCTAAAAAAGGTTCACCTGGAATTGAATTGCCGTTTTCATCCTTGTAGCGGGTGTAATCAGCCATACCGGCCGCTTCGTTATTCAACCAGCTAACAAAGTCATCAGCCACTTTGTACATTGTCATAACTTCGTTATTTGCACAACTTGGGCAATTGCCATCATCTGCACCGAAGTTAAGTCCCACATCACCAGTTCTTATGAAATGGAAATTCAACCTTACCACAACGGTATCCATTTGGGACCAAACTGCCGAGTATGGGAAGGTACTGGTATTGCATGGACTGGTTGGGAAATAACAACTTTGGTCAGTTCCCATATAGAAAGGATTTTCCTCGACTATTTCCTCTGGGAGTTCTGTCCCACATTCAAATATATCATGAAGAGATTGTGACATGGCCAAAGCGGGCGATAAAATAATTGCCAAAATAAAAATTGGATTCAGCCATCGATTACCTGACTTTACAACATTTAATTTGGTTGTAATAGGGGGGGGGGGGGATAAAATACTGTTTCATGGTAAGAGGTTTTTAATTAATAAATTGATTATCAATCCAAAAATATGACCATTTTATCAGTTTGCAAAATTTTTCTAAGAATAATTTTAAAAAAACTGATTATTCTAACCAACTTTATGCTAAAGTCTTACCATTCCCAACACTTATAATTGCATCAAATGATTCACAAATATCGACTGAAAAATGATGGCATTCTTAAGTTGTGAATTGGTGAGTCTGCTTTTCAGTTGTGAGTTTGTGAGTCTGTGATTTGGTGAGTTGTTTGCGAGGCCGCGATTCCGGTGTGGCCTGCATAATATCTATTTAAGGGGAT
>PWJP01000157.1 GCA_003559985.1 Saprospirales bacterium | reverse complement strand
GACCGAGGAATAAATTGGCTATCAGCAGAATGGGCACCACGTCCAATCCCTCCCGGTAACCTTCCCTCCTGAGCAGTAACTGAAATATATCCAAATAGAGGGTGATGACCAAAAATGCCAGTAATCCAGTGATGACGAAGTATTTCCCAATGGCCGCGTACAAGTCAGGGGCCCTCGTGTTTTTGGCATTTTGGAAGAAAAAGGGTTCTGCTGCATACCGGAATGCCTGGGTAAAGAGGGCCATGAAAACCGCAAGCTTGTAACAGGCTGCGTAAATTCCCAGTTGTCTCTCGTTTTCTTCCAATGAGTAGGGAAGCAGGTGCTTGAGCAATACGCGGTCGAGCATCTCATTGGTTATTCCGGCCAGTCCCGCTATGATCAGGGGAGAGGAATAAACGAGCATTTTATTCCACAAAACCCTGTCGATCTGGGGCTTGAAGTCTGAAAACTGGGGCAGCAAAAGCAAAAACGCGCTGATGCTGGCAAAGAGATTGGCCAGAAAAACATAGCCAATTCCGAAATTCGGATCGTACCAGCCGGATATGGCACCGTACAGAAATGACCCCTCACCGGTCTTCATTACCGCTGGACAGAGCAAGAGAAAAAACAGATTGAGCCCGATGTTGAGACCGATATTGGTCAACTTTATCCCGGCAAATTTCCACGCCCGGCCCTCCATTCGCAATCTGGCATAGGGAATTTCACTGAGTACATCAAAAGCCCAAATGGCTACAAGGAAGTAGAGCAGTGGCTGGTGTTCCGGTCTCAGCTTTATCCACTCCCCAAATGGTCCGGCGAGAAAGAAAAAAGCGACTGAGAATAAAAGAGTGGAGAGGAGTATGGAACTCAATGCCGTGTTGTAGGCATCACCCCGTCCCGCTTTTTCCGCACCAAAACGGAAGTACGCCGTCTCCATCCGGTACAGGAGGATGATCATGACAAAGGCCGTGTAGGCGTAAAGCTCTGAAATGATGCCGTATTCGCCCTCTGCAAAAACCGCTGTGTACAGGGGCACGAGCAGATAATTTAACACTTTGCCCAAAACAGAGGACAAACCGTAAACTGCTGTATCTCCGGCCAGTTTTTTGATCAGTGACATTAATGCGCTAATAAGTTCACCGCAAATGTACCAAATATTGACTTCAGCGGCCGATCTTCAACGCTCAACCGAAGTCTGGATTGGTAAACGGAGGTCTAAGTGACAAAAGCCTTATGTCGCTTATGGGGTATTTTGCGTTCTAAAAGGGAATAAACGCAGTACGCAGGATTGGTAAAAGCCCGGGAACTTAAAGGTGCGAGGTGATTCTTTCTTCCACCTCCCTGTCTGAGACTTTTTCTCTCGGAGAAAAAACCTCCACGATTTCACCCTCGCGGTTGATCAGGTATTTTTGGAAATTCCAGGCTACCTCCGAATCTTTAAAACCATTGTGTTTCTTTCGGGTGAGGAATTCGTACAGAGGATGCATATTATTGCCTCTCACATCAATTTTTGAAAACATTGGAAAGGTCACTCCGAATTCCGAACGGCAGAACTCTTTTATTTCCTCATTGGTGCCGGGCTCCTGTCCCATGAAGTTATTAGCGGGAAAACCCAGGACCACCAGGCCGCGGTCTTCGAACTTTTCATAAAGTGCTTGCAAATCTTCATACTGAGGTGTGAGACCGCATTCACTGGCGACGTTGACGATGAGCATGACTTTATCTTTGAAAGGCTCCAGTGTCATAGTGTTGCCGTTGATGTCATCCACGGGAATGCTGTAAATGTCCTGACTTTTTAAGTTGCCGGAAATGGCTACCAATACCGCTGTGAAGAGAATAAAGCGCATATCTTCAGATTTGTGATTTTAAAAATTCCAGGATTTTGGGGAAAGGACTTATTGGGAGGATTCGAATCACGATTCTTTCGCATCCAATTCGTCTAATTTTTTCCTTATTTCATCTGCCTCGGCTGCCTTGGCATCAGATTTGGTTCGATCAGTGTGTGAGAGTTTGTAGGATTCCTTCATCAGTTTTTCGTACTGGTCTTCTAGTTTTTCCTTCTCTGTCTTCTTTTTGAACAGTCCAAACATAGTCTTATGATTTGAGTGAGTTAAGTGTTGTTTCTATAACTCGACTTTTCAAAAATGGTTCATCCTGCCAGTCGGGCAGGTATTGGAAATCAGGATTAAAGGCAAGAGAAACTCAGCGGTGATTCACTTCATAACCTTCTGCTCGAATGGCTTCGGCTATTTTTCCGGGGTCCACCTTTTCCGGATGGAAGATGAAGGTAGCCCGCTCGCTGTCGAGGTCCACATTGACTTCCGCCACTCCTTCAAATTTCTCAATGGTATTTTGGACGGTGGTCCTGCACATATTACATCCCATTTCGAGCACTTCGAAAGTGATGTTTTCCCCCTCGTTAATCCAGGCAGGGGGTGTGTATTCTGTGCTGGCTTCTATTGTGGAATCCATCTCTTTATTCTCTTCTGCGCATTCACCCGAGCAAGAAAAGAGCATCATGCTCAAAAAAAGTGCGGAGGCAACTATTGTTATTGCTTTCATCATCAGTTGTGGTTTATTTTGCCATTAATTTT
>PWJP01000108.1 GCA_003559985.1 Saprospirales bacterium | reverse complement strand
TGAGTTTTTTTATATGCGTAAGTGCGGTGTATTCAGTCACGTAACTCATTTTTTGGGATTGTAGATTTTGGAGGGATTTCCTTCTGGCGCATCTTAGCTCATTACATTGTTTTTTTGAAAAACACTCTGTGCAATCTCCGTGCTCTCTGTGACTCCGTGGTGGATCACATGGGTTATTGGTTGATGGCTGATGGCCGATGGCCTTTTCGAGCGAAACCTTGATGTAGCCTGCAGTATATCTTTACGCAGGGATTGTTGATTTCCGAGATTTTTTGGTTAAAAAAGGTTTCTTTGCGCCTTCCTTTGCGGCTTCGCGGCTTTGCGAGAAACCTATAGGTTACTGGCGGAAAGCTCGTTGTGTGATTTGGTGAGTTGTTTTAATCGTGGACTTCCCCAAAATATAAGCCCAGTTTCTTTCCACCCCCTGAAGAGTGACAACCACTCAAATGGGATGGAGTGTATTACAACTTTTGGGCAATGCGGGCGTTATTTTTCACGACAGAAAAAGAAACCATGCGCACATTATTGATAGTATTCTTCATGCTGGGTACGGCCTCGCTCATTGGGCAATCGGCACAACTTGCCAACCAGTATTTCAACAACAGGGAATTTGACAAAGCGGCCTCCGTCTATGAATCACTCTTGAGGGAAAACGACCGCTCCACCCATTATTTTGACCGGCTGATGGAGTGTTATATCGAGCTAGACCGGCTTGATGACGCAAAGAATGCCGTTCAGGAACGAATGGGTAAGTATTCCCGGGAGACGCATCTACACCTGACGCTCGGCCGAATATATGAAGAGGAAGGCCGGCATGACCGCGCTGAGCGAGAATACGAAAGGGCCATTAGGAACCTGGCGGCAGACAGGGGGAGTATCATCAGGCAGGCCAATGGATTCACACGGATGGGCAATTATAAAATGGCGCTGCGCACCTACGAAAAAGGAGAAGAACTGCTCGACGATGAATCACTTTTTGCCTACAACCTGGCAGACCTCTACCGAAGGACCGGCCAGCGCGAGAACATGGTAAAATACTACCTGATCAATCTTCGGGAACAGCCCAATAGAAGGGACAATCTCCAAACCATTTTTGACCGCTTTTTCTCCGAGGAGGACTTCATGGAGTTAGAGGCTCAGCTCTACGGAAAAATCCAGGACCACCCTGAAAATGAACACTTCGCAGAATTACTGGCGTGGGTTTTTATTAACCGCGGGGACCTGGCATCTGCACTCGTTCAATACCGTGCCCTTGACAGGCGACTGGGAGAAAATGGCGAGCGGGTTTTTCGTCTGGGCCAAACAGCGGAAAACGAGGGCGACCTCGAAACCGCCATTGAAGCCTACAGGTACATCACAGACAACAAAGCAATAGATTCACCCTACTACGTCTCATCCAAACAGAATGCACTCAATGCCATGCGCAAGCGCATCAACCAAAACCCGGATGCCACCAGGGAAATGCTGGTCGAACTGGAAGAAAAATACCTGGACTTTTTGGAAGAATTTGGCAGAAATACCCGCACGGCACCGCTGATGTCAGAACTCGGCAGATTCTATGCACTCCATCTCAATGAAATTGACAAAGCCATCGAGATACTCAACGAACTGGTGGAGATGCCGGGCCTCAACAAATATCTGGAAGCACAGGCCAAACTCGATTTGGGTGATTACTACCTGATCAATGGCGAGCGGTGGGAAGCCACTTTGCTCTACTCACAGGTGGACAAAGATTTTCCGGAAGAAATACTGGGCGAACAGGCCCGATTCAGGGATGCGAGGCTGAGCTACTTTATGGGAGATTTTGAATGGGCCCAATCTCAGTTCGACATCCTCAAAGCTGCTACCAGCAGATTTATCGCAAACGACGCCATCGACCTGTCCGTATTTATCATGGACCACCTCGGGTTGGACACCACCACACAGGCCCTGGAGCGCTTTGCACAAAGTGAACTTCTCCTCTTCCAAAATCGCCACGACGAGGCTTTTGAGATTTTGAACGACCTGCTGGATGAATTCCCCGGGCACACACTCGAAGGCCATGTATTTTACGCCAAAGGCGAGGCCTACAGGGAACTTGGGGATTTTGAAATGGCGAAAACGTACTACAACAGGGTATATGACAAACACCCGGACGGGATTCGTGCGGACCATGCCCTCCACAGACTCGGGATGATGTGGGAACACGACCTGGACGACCCGGCGCGTGCCTCTGAGTACTACGAAATACTCTTCATGGATTACAGGGACAGCAGATTCAGGGACCATGCGCGAGAGCGATTCCGCGAATTTCGAGACACCCACACCCCCTGATTATTTAAAAACCCAGGAAAAAAAAGAAGCATGATTATCTACAATGTGACCGTCAATATCGACGACAATGTCAGGGACGATTGGAAAAATTGGATGCTAAACACCCACATCCCGGAGGTAATGGAAACCGGGCTGTTCAGCGGCTATAAATTCTGCAAACTGCTAAAGGAGGAACCGCAGGGAACCACTTACGCCATCCAGTATTACTGCCACAACAAAAAGGCCCTGGAAGACTACATGAACAACCACGCACCTGCTCTCCAAAAATCCCATA
>PWJP01000292.1 GCA_003559985.1 Saprospirales bacterium | reverse complement strand
CTCTTCTGCGCATTCACCCGAGCAAGAAAAGAGCATCATGCTCAAAAAAAGTGCGGAGGCAACTATTGTTATTGCTTTCATCATCAGTTGTGGTTTATTTTGCCATTAATTTTTCGATCTCTTCCACTGTTCTCGGTGTGTCACCGGAAAGCAGCAGGTAACCCGTGTCTGTAATTAACAGATCATCCTCTATTCTTATTCCAATCCCGGCGTATTTCTCATAAATTGGGCGCACTTTTTCTTCAAACTCCCTCAGTTCCTCCGGGCTGGCCCACTGGCCCAACAGTTCCTCCAATTGATCAATCCGGTTTTCCTCAAGGTACAAGCCGGGCTCCAGCGTAATTACCATACCCTCTTCCAGCGGTCTGCCTTTTATATCTTTGTTGAGGAGGTAGTGGTCCCGTTCCGCTCGGATAAAATCGGCAAAGTGACCGACATCGTGTACGAACAAACCGATGTAGTGAAGCATGCCGTAGTGTACATAAAAGCGCTTTTGCCACCATGAATCCAGGTCTGTTATCAGGCCGAGTTCGTAGAGTCCTTCAAAAATAATGTCCATAGCCCGGTGATGGGGCTCTAAAATGCCTGTTCCCGGTTCGATGATCTCCAGAGCTGCTTCCTGGCTGGCTAGAACGAGTTCGTAAAGTTTTCTCTGTTCTTCAGAAAACTTTCCATTGACGGGAATGGTGCGGGTCACATCGGCTGTGTAATGGTTGCACCTTGCACCCACATCTATGAGAATCAAATCTCCATCCTGCAGTTGACGGTCGTAAAATGGGTAGTGTAGATAGGTGGCATTGGGTCCCGAACCCACAATGGGATTGAATCCATTGTCGCAATTGTGCTTTGTAAAAACGTATTCAATCTCGGCCTTGACTTCGTACTCGTACTGCCCGGGGCGTATATTTTTCATGACCCTGTTGTGGGCAAGTGCGGTGACCTCAACAGCGTAGGTCAGCCAATCCTGTTCCCATTCGTCCTTGATTACGCGCATTTCATGCATAATTTCTGACAGGTCCGTGTGGAGAAGTAGATTACTTCTGTGAGAATACCTGTTCCCGAGTCGCTCCATCACCATTTCGTCTCCAAAAGGCACGGAAATGCTGGTGTTTTCCCGCATAAATCTGGTGAGGTACCGGTCTAAATATTCCAAAGGGTAGGCTTCGTCGGCTCCGAATTTTACCCTGGCGTCTTCAATACTGTGTCGCGGCCCGTCCCAGAGAACTTCTGTGGGATTGGGCTCCCGCAAAAAGAGAACAAAAGGACTGGGTGAAGAAGGGTCCAAAAGCGCAATGGCAGGTTCCTGATCAAATCCCGTGGCGTAGTAAAAATTATGTGGATCGGTGGTTGAAAAAAGGGCCACCTCCCCGCGCATTTCATTCATTATATTTTGACGCCTTTCCTCAAATACTTCCCCCAAAAATGCTGGTGGTCGCTCACCCGGCAGGTCTCCGTTGTGAAGTGTAGATGCCTCATGTAAATCGGCAGCACTCCCGCCCGGCAGAAAAAAACCGACCAGGAGGATTGCAATAAGGGTTGTTTTGATCGTGATCATTTTAACTCGCTTAATTTCTGCTGTGAAGATAGATATTTTTTAATCCGTGTACATCAATTTGGTGAAAATTTGTCGCTTTGCAGATGTGGACTGATGCCTTTTTACGCACTTTGGCGTTATGGCAATTTTTAGTTTCGAAAAAAATCTTATTTTTGTAAAAAAATTTTACGCTTATGAAGGCTTTGAGAATTATTCTTTACGTCTTAGGAGGTATTTTGTTACTGCTATTGCTTTTGGCATTGATTGCCCCGGTAAATATGGAAGTGGAGGAATCCATTGAGATTGAAGCATCCGGGGACCTGGTTTTTGAACAAACGGTTCACTTTCCCAACTTTCATCACTGGAGCCCCTGGACGGACAGGGATCCGAATATGGAGGTGACCTATGGAGGAAATCAGGGGGAAGTTGGTGCAACTTATCGCTGGGAGGGAAAAGAAGAGGTCGGATCCGGGATGCAGGAGATTGTTTCTATTTCCGGTGATACAGTAAATGTGGCTTTGCGGTTTTATGAACCATTTGAGAGCGAGGCAAAATCCTATTACATCATTACCGAACTGCAATCTGACCCTCCTTTGACCAGGGTGAGTTGGGGTATGCAGAGTACATTTCCACGCCCATTTAATATTTTAGCATGGTTTGGCAACTTTGAAGGTGCAATTGGTGAGGATTATAGCCGGGGCCTGACCAGTCTGAAAGAACGAGTGGCAGAGGTTGTGGACGAAGAGTAAATTCGTTCGAATTGCTATTTCCGGTTGCCCAGGTCCTCGTCGTTTCTCATGATATTTATTACAAGGTACAAACCGGCTATCGCAGCCAGCACGAAAAAAAGCAGCGGCAAACCTGGATAACCGAATATCTTAAAGGTAGTGGGGACGTTCATCAACAATGCCGCCCCGATAATCATAGCCGCTATTATGAGTCCGAGTGTAATGCGGTTAGCTACTTTTTGAAAGTCCGCGGTCAGACGCTTTTCATCTATGGTGTTTACATTGAGTGTAAATTCCCCTTTGGCCAGGTCGCTGGTGATTTTATT
>PWJP01000059.1 GCA_003559985.1 Saprospirales bacterium | reverse complement strand
GCCTACTTTATGCCGACAATGCCAATGGACAGAAACAGTATTTTTCTGGTTACATCAACATTTCAGGCCCAATAGTGAGAATGAGAACCGGTCTTATCAGCTCTACAAACGAAGTAGTTGGAGAAGAAGTTACTCCACTTCATGTTTTCCCAAATCCCGCTTCTGATAGAGTAAACATTGAGTTTGATAATGCACAGGGAGAGGAACTGTACCTTGATTTTGTGGATATGCAGGGTCGATCAGTGAGGCAAACCAAGCTCAATAGTGGCCAAAATACAATGATTCAAGAGGACTTAAATACTTTTCAATCAGGCCAATACATAATAAGAATTATTTCAAAAGACGGTGTGCAAACAGCACCTTTAATAATAACGAGATAATTTAGTGAGTTTAGAATATTTGGTGATTTACAAAGGACCGGGAGTGCAATCGCCCGGTCCTTTTTTACTTACGTGATTATTAATGCCTTTGTTCACTGTGGCTAATCATTACTTTGAGACAAACTAATGATTAGCATCAATTGTTAAATGTTTTCTTAGCTACACAGGAAAATTCTATAGGATAATGAAGATGTACAATGATTCCCGGGTTTTTAATCTGATTGAAAAGGAGTTTACTAGACAAAGAGATGGAATAGAACTCATAGCCTCCGAGAACTTTGTTTCGCAAGAGGTTTTGCAGGCTGTGGGAAGTTGCCTGACAAACAAATACGCCGAGGGCTATCCAGGTAAACGTTATTACGGAGGATGCGAGGTGGTGGATGAAATTGAGCAATTGGCTATTGACCGGCTTAAGGACTTATTCGGTGCAAAGTATGCCAATGTACAACCTCACAGCGGTTCTCAGGCCAATTCAGCAGTCTATTTAGGACTATTGAATCCGGGTGATACCGTACTGGGCTTTAACCTGGCCCACGGGGGCCATTTGACCCATGGCTCTCCGGTAAATTTTTCCGGTAAACTCTATAAAGCCGTTTTTTACGGAGTGGACCGGGAGACAGGAAGAATCGACATGGAGGAAGTTGCCAAAACAGCTGAACGGGAAAAACCAGGACTAATAATATGTGGAGCTTCAGCATATTCCAGGGATTGGGATTATAAAGCTTTCAGAGAAATAGCCGACAATGTGGGAGCTGCTCTGCTCGCTGATATCGCGCATCCCGCAGGAATCATAGCCACAGGATTCTTAAACGACCCCCTACCCTGGTGTGATGCGGTTACCAGCACTACTCACAAAACTCTAAGAGGACCAAGAGGTGGTGTAATAATGAGCAGCCGAATTGATGGCAATCCACTTGGCATTACAACTTCCAAAGGTAAAGTACGGAGAATGAGTACAATACTCAACAGTGCGGTATTCCCCGGCAGTCAGGGAGGACCACTTGAACACGTAATCGCTGCAAAAGCAGTCGCTTTTAAGCAAGCACAATCTCCAGGCTTTAAAAATTACATTGAGCAGGTCATTAAAAATGCTAAAGCCATGGCCGGTGAATTTGAGAATCTGGGATATAAGGTGATATCCGGTGGGACAGACAATCACCTCATGTTAATCGACCTGAGAAGTAAAAAAATAACCGGCGCCGCAGCGGAAGAAGCATTGCAAAAAGCGGCTATTACTATCAATAAGAACATGGTGCCATTTGATACGGAGTCACCGATGGTAACCAGTGGGATGAGATTGGGTACTGCCGCGCTCACTACTCGTGGATTGAAGGAAGAAGATTTTATCCAGATCACCAACTGGATGGATGAGATTATTTCTGACCCCGAAAACAAGAAACTGATAGGAGAAATAGAGAAAAAAGTAGTGGCATTTATGGGTGATAGACCCATGTTTAGTTTTGAAGGGGAATGAATTAATTAAAAATGAGGAATTGGGTTTGGGGCAAGAATTCCAAACCCCTGGTTTAAAATAATTATTATTGGGAATTTCTATGAAGGGGAATTGGTTTCACGCCGAAGCCGTTTATATCTTTAGATACGCACGGCCGTGCGTATTTTACCCCCATCAAATCAATTCCACATTTTCCATCCTAAAATCCTTCATTATCTACTTCTCTCAAGAAGTACAGCAGAATTTTAGATCTGATATCAGGAATGACAATTCTCATTCATAGGCACAAACCCCTCTAACCATCCAAATGAACTAGCAGCCCCTTTAGGTAATGCCCTTCGGGGTGGAATACACTAACCGGATGGTCGGTACCCGGTCCAAGTCGTTTGATAATTTTTGCCGGACGCCCGCATTCTATGGCTGCTGCCCTTATTGTGTCTTCGAAAAGTTGGCTGGCAATAACCTGAGAACAGGAAAAGGTTATTAGAAAGCCCCCTTTTTTTACTTTTTTCAGCCCTTCTCGATTGAGTCGCTTGTAGGCCTGAACAGCGTTGTGAGACTTTTTTCTGCTCTTTGCAAAAGCGGGGGGATCGAGAATGACCACATTAAATTCCCGGGGGTCCTCTTTTAAGAATTCAAAGACATCGCCGGTGACTATCTCGTGATTTTCACCGGAAAAACCATTGACCTGTTCGTTAATTTTGCACATCTCGCTAGCGTAGGAAGAAGAATCTACACTAACTACCTCCATTGCTCCGCCCTTTAGTGCATTTAAGGAAAAACCACCTGTGTAGGAGAAGGTATTGAGTACCCGCATCCCCTGACTCATTTGTCGCAATAAAACTCTGTTATCGCGCTGGTCGAGGAAAAATCCTGTTTTTTGTCCCTTGAAGGGGTTGATCAGGTATTTTATGCCTGTCTCTGTTACTTCCTGTCCATCACCCTGATTAAACTGGTCCTGGGGTTGGTTATCATTTATTCCCACTATGTCCAGCCCCTGTACAAAGCCAATTATCCCGTGTGCACTTTTACCCATTACTTCAGCGAATGCTGTCTCTATAAATTCTCGTTGCCGATGCATTCCGTAAGAGTGATACTGCAGGACGATAAGGCCGTTGTAAAAATCAGCGATAAGGCCCGGAAGCCCATCTCCTTCCCCATTTATCAGACGGAAGCAGTTTGTATCTTTATCTTTGGGTTCCAGGCCTACGTTTTTCCGAAAATCAACTGCGGATTGAATGCGGTTCTCGTAAAAAGCCTGATCGATGGCCGGGTCCGAAAAACTCAAGAGTCGGACTGCTATGGAAGATTTCTGAAAATGACCGGTGGCCAGATAATTGCCGGCTGATGATACCACTATCACCACTGCCCCATTATCTGCGGCTTCCATGCCTCCTGCAACTGCACCAGAAAATATCCAGGGGTGTCTTCTGGACAGCATTTTTTCTCTGCCCTTTTTCAAGCTTATCTCTTGGAATTCAGCCATGTTGTAGATTTATGATTTTGCATCCGCCCTTTCCATTTCCAAAACTTTTTCGGTGTACTTTTTTCCCTCTTCATAACCGATCTCGAACATTTTGTCCATTTTGTTGAAAGAAAAAATACCGTAATTGCTCAAATCGCCCGGTTCGATAAAAAGATCGCACTCAGAGCGGGAATTTCTCACATTGGCCATTACGGAGAGTTCAAAGGTTCTGAAACCAATCGCTCCGAGTTTGTCGTAGTCGTCCTTGTTTTTTTCTACCACGGGCGTGATGTTTATGGCCGCTACATAATCGCACTCTTCCACAAGGGGTTCGACAGGGAGGTTCATAAGTATTCCCCCATCTACAAAATACCGTCCATCAATCTTTTTAGGTGGAAAAAGAATGGGAATGCTGGAAGAGGCAATCACCGCATCGATGATATTCCCCTTTTTGAAAACCCTGACTTTACCAGTGTTTAGATTGGTAGCTACAATTCTAACGGGGTATTTCAAATCCTCAAATTGCTCGCAATTGAGTAATTTTTTGAGGAGTTTCTCAATCTTTTTCAAGCTGCTTAAACCCGAGAGCGAATAACTGAAATTTACCAGGTGGAATATGGAAAGTGATTTGATTTCCTCCAGGATGGTTTCGGGATCAACCTCATTGGCTGCTAATACTGCCACCATGCTTCCGGCACTGGTTCCACTGTACATATCAAATTGGATGCCGGCCTCCTTAAAAGCCTTGAGTGCGCCCAGGTGCGCCACTGCCCTACTTCCTCCCCCTGAAAGTGCAAGTCCCTTCTTCTTCCCCATTTCAAAGCATTTTGACAAAAATTCAATGGACAAATGTACACTAAAATGCCAAAATCCCGGTGTGTTAAGACCATTATTGGCACCATCACCGGGATTTTGGATATCAAATCAAAAAGTGGAAACTCAACGGCTCACCACAATCATGGAGACTGCAGCACCGCGAACAGTTTCAACCTTGACGATGTAAGTACCACTTTGGTAACCACTGATGTCAAGTTTAATTGATCCGCTATCGGTTTTGAATTCTTCTATCAATCTACCATCCCTAGAAAAGATTGAAATAGATTCCACCGGGTAATCAGAGGTGATATTTATATGATCCTGAACAGGATTTGGCCACAGGTTAATAATTACCTCTTCCTCAATATTGTAAACAGAAACAACAGGTTCAATATCTTCCTCGTACCGCGGAACTATCTGGTAGCCGTCATTGGCAGGGATATTGGTGGTAAATTGAGTTCCTATACCTGTTACATTCAGCCCAACATCCGAAAAAGCGGCACCCAATCTGCTCTCTCGTTGGACACGGAGGATAAAAGTTTCACCATTTCTCTCGAGTACCACGTTGCCTTCTTCGCCTTCCTGTGGCCATTCAGATGGGTCTTGAATCCAGACATTTTGCAATTGGATCAGACTGGACTCTGTGCTTTCATCCAGTTCGTCCACTACCCTGGGTTCTACCAAATCCTGGTCAGTATCTATAAGGTCAATTTCATGTGCATTAATCTGGGTTAGGCCTCTGAATTCACCGACTTCCCCTCTGACGGTAATGAGGTCGCCTTCAGTTACTTCGTAATCCAGATTTCCGCTTGGTCTGAAGATGCCAACCCCGACATTATTATCATCTATTATGGTGAATTGCAAACCCTGTGGCCTGTAATTGATGCCATAAACTACAGCCGTAGCTTCTACTAATTCTTCAATTAGAACAGGAATCCCGTCCAGATCATTCTCTCGCAATTCCGGCATGGTGACAGGCATGTACTGATCGCTTGGGTCCGCACCAATATCATCGGCGTATCGGGGAATGATTTGATAACCATCATCGGCAGGAATACTGGTTGTAAATTGTCCTCCAATTCCAATTAGGTCAAAAACCCCAACTGGTGGATTGGTGCCCAAATTTACCTCCCTCTGAATGCGCATTAGAAATGTGCCGTGTTGATTTTCAACAAAAATATCTGCACTACTTCCCGGGCTGGGCCAATCTTCGGGATTGGTGATTTCTACATCCTCCAACATGATCAAACTGGATTCTGTGTCCTCGCCAAATTCTGTCACCACTCTGGGATCAACCAAAGGATTGTCCTGAGATATTAG
The DNA here is from genome assembly GCA_003559985.1 of Saprospirales bacterium. Classification (GTDB taxonomy): domain Bacteria; phylum Bacteroidota; class Bacteroidia; order Chitinophagales; family Saprospiraceae; genus PWJY01. The sequence goes on along the minus strand of PWJP01000059.1, from coordinate 4,985 downwards.
TTCAATGCTGTCGGGGGCGATTTGGGCTAAACCATTAAATTGATCGACTTCACCCCAAATGGTGATCAGGTCTCCTTCGGTAACTGAATATCCCAGATCGCCAGAAGCATTGAAAACGGAAACCCCCACATTGTCTTCGTCAATAATGGTAAACTGAAGGCCCTGTGGTCTCAAATTGTCACCGTAAACCACACCGGATACCTCTACTCTTTCACCCATCAGAACAGGGAAAAGGTCTTCATCATTTTCACGCACTTCGGGAATGGTTACCGGAGTATAATCAGGGTCATCATCCAACTCAATTCCGAGATCATCGGCATATCGAGGGATAATCTGATATCCGTCGTCAGCGGGAACATTGGTCGTAAACTGACCACCGATTCCAACAAGGTCAAAGGTGTCCATAGGTGCTTCATTACCGAGGTTTACTTCGCGCTGAATTCGCATGAGGAAAGTGTCCTGCTGATTGGAGACAAAAATATTGGCATTGTCACCCGGGCTGGGCCAATCTTCAGGGTTTGTGATATATACAGACTCTATCATGATGAGGCTGGACTCTGTATCTTCTCCGAGTTCTGTGACAACTTTGGGATCGACCAGAGGATTGTCTTCTGAAATAATTTCAATGCTGTCGGGAACCACTTGAGCAAGCCCATTGAATTGATCGACTTCACCCCAAACGGTAATCAGGTCACCCTCAGTCACAGAATAACCCAGATCTCCTGATGCATTGAAAACCGAAACACCCACATTGTCATCGTCGATAATAGTGAACTGAAGTCCCTGTGGTCTCAAATTTTCACCGTAAACCACACCTGAGACCTCTACTCTTTCACCCAACAATACCGGGAAAAGGTTGGCATCGTTTTCCCTTACTTCTGGAATGGTGACGGGCAGGTAATCAGGGTCGTCACCTAGTTCAATTCCAAGGTCATCGGCATATCGGGGGAGAATCTGATATCCATCGTCCGCTGGAATATTGTTAGTGAATTGCCCACCAATTCCCAACAGATCGAAAGTGTCGGTAGGTGCTTCATCTCCCAGATTTACTTCACGCTGTATGCGCATTAGGAAGGTGTCCAGCTGATTTGAAACAAAAATATTGGCATTGTCACCCGGGCTGGGCCAATCTTCGGGATTGGTGATATACACGTCCTCAATCATAATGAGGCTGGACTCGGTGTCTTCTCCAAGTTCAGTAACTACAGAAGGATCGACCAGTGGGTTGTCCTGAGAAATAAGTACGATGCTGTCGGGTTCAATTTGGGTCAGTCCATTGAAAAAAGAAACCTCGCCCCAAAGCTGAATCATATCTCCCTCATTAACTTCGTATCCAAAATCATCGGAGGGGCTGAAAATCCCCACACCGGTATTGGTACTGTCTATCATGGTGAATTGCAGGCCCTGAGTTCTTAAATTTCCACCGTACACCACTGCAGAAACGGTGACCGCTTCCTCGATCAATACCGGAACACCATCGGCATCATTTTCCCTGATATCCTCCATGGAAACTTCCATATACGGGGAGGGGTCGTTGACAGTGATGGTTCCCGTCATACCGGCGCCTCCATGAATATCGCATTGGTAATCATAGTAACCGGCTGTATGAAAGACAAATTGATACTCCCAGTTACCATCATCCGGGGCACCGCTGGAAAATGAGACAGGGTTGTCCGGGAATTCATCTGTACTGCCGTTTACATTGTGAATCCCACCTGCATTCATCCATACTACGGTATCACCCGTGTATATTTCCAGGTGTTGAGGATCAAAGGAATTGGGTTCTACAGTAACAACATGACTGGCCTGAGCTGCGATACCCAAAGCAGTGAGAAAAAAGAAGGGAATAAAGCCCAAATGGATTAGTTTTTTCATGACTTTAATTTTTGACGTGATTAAATTAGTTTGATTAGTTGTACTTTTCGATTGTTAAATGGTGTATCACAACAAAGACTTCATGGCAAATCTTCATTGTGCTTTAGTCATTGGAAATTGTCGCTATTTTCATAAAAAGGTTTTAAGAAAATCATTTATTTATAAAGGAATACAGTTCAATTGGATAATCTGTGGCAATCATATGCGCCCCTTTCCGGTAGTATTTTGCAATGGCATCAAAGCCCTTTGATTGCGCTCTTCTATCCAGGTTACCAAGAGCACCCTGGATTGCGATTATGCCCATTTCGTTGAGCACTTCAAAAAGCATAGGGTCTGTTTCCCGGGTTCCGGTAAAAGCCACAATCACTTCCGGGGGAATACCCGAATCACGGACAGCTTCAAGTTCATCCTGATTTCTGATGGGGATGGACATTACGATATCCGGTGCGAGTCGGTGAAAAACCCTCGCTGCATTCAGGCTGTAAACAATGACCATTACGCGGTGCACTGCATCAGCATTCCGGATTTCATCGATAACCAATTCAAAGGGGACGTTGCGCTTGATATCCAGCTTCAAAACAGCCTTTTCCTCAGACCATTCGAGTACATCGCTGAGCAAGGGAGGATGGTAATCAGTGGTATCACCCCGGTGATCGAGAAGTTGCAACCGTGAAATTTTTTCGAAACTCTTTTGGTTTGCATAACCTGACCCCGTTGTCGTTCTATCAAGGGTTTCATCGTGAAGCAGAAAAACAACCGAATCAGAAGACAGCCTGAGGTCCATTTCCAAAACTGCCGGGAGGTTTTCAAGTATGAATTCAAAAGACTCCAGACAATTCTCCGGCCAACCGTCGTAATACCGGGAACCACGATGGGCGCTTACCATGTTTTCCAGCGCATGATCGGGAGAAAAGAACTGGTAAATATTTTCGGTGTGGTAGTAGTGATTTGCGTCCCCTTTTACAAATACGGTTTCAGAAGGATTGTAATTGGTCCGCTGTTCACTATCAAAATCGCATGCGATCAGAGTGCAAATCAAAATACTTAGGGCCAATTTGGACAACTTCAAAGGAGGCATTTTACAGGTTCTTGCTCGGGCTTAAAGTTAGGTGTTTTTGTTTGGAAGACCAAAGAAATTATGGTATAATTTGTGTATAACAGCAAAAAGGGCCTGCAGATACTGCAAGCCCTTTTCCAGAATTTGGTGAATCCTGAATAAATTATCTTCCGAAAATGTATCGTACACCAACTTGCATTCTCCAGGTATTACTGAGAATGTTGGAAGTTGACTTTCTGAAAGTCTCGGTTGGGAATTCATTGGTACCTGAAACAGTATTTAACCTGTAAACAGGAACATCGTTTTCATTGATTTCTACCAGATTGAGCAGGTTGTTTTGGAACTCTAGTTGAGGAATACCCCAGTCGCTATTGAGCATGTTGCCCACATTGGTGATGTCGATAGATAGCTGCAATCTGTTTTGTCCATCGCCAGTCAGGTTGATATCCTGAAGGATTCTAAGGTCAAAACGGTGAACCCAGGGTCTGACAGCGCCATTTCTCTCGGCAAAGGATCCTCTGTTGTCGCTCAGGTAATCATCCTGGTCAATATAAGCATCCAAAAGTTCCTGTTGCATCTGTGCAGTGATGGCTTCTCCATCCAATTCAAATTCCTGAAATTCAAGCTCACTCGCAGAGTTAGGAATATAAATAAGCCTGTCTGAAGCATCTCCAAAGTTGCCGGAGTAGGTGTAGCTAAAACGTCCCGCATTTCCACCATCGTAAAATATACCGATAGTAGTATTGCCGGTTCTGTAAGATAGAGCTCCTATCAGACGGTTTGGTTGGTCGTGTCCTGCAAATCCGAGTTCCGGGTTGTTCCTGTTACTTTGAACAGTAGAAGGCCAAAGCGAAATTGCCTGAGAACCACCGGCTGCATCGAGATCACGAGACCTTGACCTGGTGTACGCTACCATAGCGTCAAAACCGGAGTCAAAAGACTTGCTCAGTTGGAGAGTTGCCGAAAAGTAATCTGCTTTTTCATCTGCATTGGTCAACATGAAGACATTTCTAAAGTCCGGATCATTGGAATAAGCTGCCAGACCTTCCTGATCAACCCAATATCCTCTATTGTCTGGACCCGAAAGGGTTCTGTCAGCATCTCTGAGTACAGGGTTGTAAGCTATGGGTGTGTGCACATCCCTGCTGTGCATGAGATCGACAGTGGCGCGGATTCCGTGGGGGAGTTGAAAGTCAGCACCAAGGTTGCTTCTCCAAACCTGAGGCAATTTGAAATCCTCGTCCGTGATATTAATCTCTTGCGACAAAGTAGCTTCCGGGTCTTCGGGAGCATGCGCATTGACATCGGGATCAAATACAATTCCTGCTTCTTCAACCTCACTTCCTTCAAAACCAATTCCTCCTCTAACCACTCCGGAACCGTTAACCTGGTTGGACAGCCAAACAAATGGAATTCTTCCTGAAAACAAGCCGGTACCACCTCGCAACTGAAGGCTGCGGTCGCCAAAAACATCGTAGTTGAAGCCCAATCTCGGAGAGAAAAGTGGATTGACTGATGGGAAAGTACTTACATCGGGAGTAAAGGTACTTCCATCCGGCGCTGTAAAGGTCTTGTTCAATTCGTCCAACTTTTCATTTCTCGGTATGTCAATGGGATAAAATGGCAGATCAACTCTCAACCCAGCTGTAACACTCAAATCGCGGTTTACCTGGTATTGATCCTGTATGAATACACCAACCTGACCAAATTGAGTCTCATCCAAAGGAGGCTCAGTAGAACCATCTAATGCATAAGACCTGGCAAAGGCATCGGGATGCACGTTGGGATTTTGGTTGATAACTGCGTCCACAAATTTGTCGTAACCGATGAAACGATACCAACCATGGAAGGTCGGATTAAATGCATTATTGAAGGTCATGTACTCGAAGTTAAGGCCTGCCGTAATGGTGTGACTGCCTCTGTAATAAGTAAGCGTGTTGGTAATATTAAAAACGTCGTTTTCAAGCAAGTTACCCACAGTAAAGAGCTCGTTACCCATTGTCATGTAGTAGAGCAATTCGCCGGCATCATTGGGCTCAAGTACTTCAATCAT
>PWJP01000213.1 GCA_003559985.1 Saprospirales bacterium | reverse complement strand
CTGTTTGGCACTCGAAATACTACTACAACCTTCAAAGGCCCATTGATTTTCTAAGAGATTTGAAAGATCCGGAGTGGGAGACCATTTGTTTTAACCCCATCACAGGGGATATGGGTAAGTCCCCACATTTCCCGGCTTATCCTAGTGGTCATGCTGGCTTTGGTGCTTCTGCTGCGGAGGTTTTGGAAGAGACTTTTGGAAGTCATTTCCCCATGGTTGATCGCACGCATGAGGGTAGAACTGAGTTTTTGGGTACTCCAAGAGAGTTTAATTCTTTCAACGATATGGCGGTTGAAAATGCAATCTCACGAATCTATTTGGGTGTACATTTCAGAATAGATTCCGATGAGGGATTGAGATTGGGAAGAGTAGCCGGTCGCTCTGTATTGGATCTACCCTGGCAGAGCTAAAACCTAAGGAAGCCTATAAAATTTGAACTTACCCCTCTTTTAACCGGGTTCAAATATTCTAACAGCGTATGAAAAGTCTGATTTCAATAGCAGTGGCAACCGCCTTGATTTTGGTATCCCTCATCCTAAATTCCTGTGCAACGAATGGTGAAAGTGATGACGGTGCCCCGTTTAAAGGACTGTTGACAATAACCAGTTCAGGCATAACCTATATTGATTGTCAGGACAACACCAGATACCGAATCCTCGATGGTCAGCACAAAGTTGGTGATGCAATGGGGGAACGGGTTATAACCCTCAACGAACCGGTTTACATTGAAATGGACGGTAGCTTGTCTGAATTCGATAGCAACCTCGAATTCGAACAACAGTTCTCTAAAATGATCAATGTGACAGAAGTTAGTCATATCGATGATGAATTGCCCTCATCATGTGATCATCACGTCAAGCCCATAGTGAGTTTTGAAAACCCCATGGAGAGAATGACGATTGAATTCAATTATTTTGTACCGGCTGTCATTTTGCAAAAACCACTCTACGGATGGTTGATGTATTTCCCCTTGCCGGATGAGAAGTTCAAAAAGGTCAGTCAGGGAGAATCTCTGGAAGTGATTTCCAGTTCTCACGGCGAGGAAATAGAATTGCGCATTGAAAAAATGATCTGCGCAACAGATGAGGATTCAGACCTTTGGTCACACCACCTGGAGATTGTTTTCAGGGGAGATGCCTACCCGGCTTGTGGGGGTATCAAGGTCGAAGATGGCGATGGTGCTGAAGGCATTTTGTTGTCGGCTTACCCACAATAAATTCCTGTGTCCTTCTTTTGAAAAATCGCTGGCCCAACTATGCCAGGTTGTTGCTGTAAAAGTGGTTTCTGACGGCCTCTACTACGTCATAGGTTGCCATATGACCGGCCACTTTGGTTTGAACAGAGGACAATTCCGGGCGTTTTTTCTGGAGGTACTCTCTGAAATCGAACTTGGTCTCATCAGGTCCCAGTATTATGATTTTATGGTCTGGCGGAAGGTAGTCTAAAATGCGGTCAAAAAATCTGGAATCTGCAGCAGCGGATTTTGTTCCCTTTTCAGGGCTGTGGCCATTGTCTGCCCGATTGAGTCTAATGCTAGAGAATATAGGGATAATAAAGGATTTGCCGGAGTCGATCATTACTACTACGGCCTTACTCCTATCAATCCAAATACCCGTATGTGCCAGGTGTTTATTCATACCGGCAAAAATCAGGGGTATTTTCGAAAATAAACCTGACATTAATCAGTAAACAGAATGATACTTGTCATTTGCCTGTTACTAATTATATCTTTACTTTGTAATCACAAAATACAGAAAAATGCGAAGAGCTGTTGTAGCAATCGATCTATCAGCGGTAGATGAAAAACTGCTGACCTATCTAAAGGCCCACAGAGAAAAACTGGGCATTGGACCCATTGCTTTTGTCCACGTATTACCGGAAAAATTCCATATATACCCGGACGACAAAATTTGGTCCCCTCTCAATCCAAAAGCAATGGAGGATATTCTCAAGAATATCAAGAAGTCCGTCGGCCGGTTTTTTGATCCAAAAGATAAAAACACGGAGTTTCAATTGTGCAAGGGAGATCCCTTGTCAGAATTGGTGGACTATGCTCACTCATGGGAAGCTGACCTGGTGGTGATCGGACAAAAATCAGGTGTTAAAAAGCACGGTATTTTAGCCAAGAATCTGGTTAGGAATGTCAAGTGCAACGGACTGGTTGTTCCCGATGACCGCCCGGATGATTTAACACACATCATGGTACCCATTGATTTCTCCCGCTATTCCGCAAAATCACTTAAACAGGCTCTGGAACTTAGAGGAGAAAATGAATCTGTCAAAATAACTGCCCTGCACATTTACGAATTACCGGCCATGGGATACTATAAGTTGAGTATGACGGAGCGCAAATTCAGGGACGGCATCAGAGAAAACATAGAAGAAAGCCTGCGAAAGTTCGTCCAATCACAGATCGGAGAAAATACTGACAATATCCAGATAAAAGCCATCTCGCGAGGGGTGCCTGGAGTATCCAATTATCTGACAGAATACGCTTTGGCCTCCAATGTGGATTTCATAGTAATGGGTGCAAAGGGCCACTCCAAAATCAAACTGATGTTGATGGGAAGTGTGACCGAGGGTGTGCTGGCGACCGGTAATTTCTTTCCCACATTGATTGTTAAGTAAAATCTTTGAAGAACTATGGCCCCGGGAAAAAATTTGAATGATCTACTGGAAAATAGCCGAATCGGTGACCATATGACTACCAACATACTGGTGGGCAAAGAGGAGTTCTCCATGAGCCACATCACTCGGTTGTTCAACGAGTTGAAAATACACCATTTGCCCATAGTAGATGACGATAACCGGGTCACGGGAATAATTTCTGCCAATGACCTGTTGAGGAGTTTTTCCATGGTGTTAGAGCTCGGAGAAGTCTCCCTCTCCGAAGAATTTGAGTCAGGAGGAACGGTACGCGATTACATCACCCGCAACATCGAGGTCTGCAGCCCTGGTGACCCTATTATCACCGCCATTGAAAAATTTGACAAGGGAAACTTTCACGCTCTGCCCGTGGTGGAGAATGAAGAACTGGTAGGTATTTTCACCTCGAGGGACCTCATTCGGTTCATTTCCGACCAAAAACAGGCATAAATAATTTCCGTTGAGCATCTCCACGGTGATGATAGAGGCACTTTAGCTGCCATGAGTGCCAGGCACTTTGGAGCTTACAAATTCTTGGGGTTAATAGTCGTGGGATCATCATCAGGTTGGTCGGTTGGCCTTTCAATCTGTTTTTTCTTTATTTTTTTCACGGTTTTCCCTTCTTCATCATCGTCGGGATCCTGCACGACGACCTCTTCCACCTCCTTTTTAACCTTTGGATACACAGCCGTACTTCCTGTCTTTTTCAAAAGGTAATATCCCCCTGCCAATGCCAAAATAATGGAACTGATGCCCACGATTTCCAGACCGGAATAATACTCAAAGTCCAACACAATGACTTTCCTCGCTATGGCGATCAAAGCAACCAGTATAACCACCTCCACATGAATCACATTTTCTTTGAAATACACCTTAATAGTGTCAAGCAACTCAATACCAATTAACACAAGCAGAAATATGCCGAATATATTCAGCATATTGTCGAGGTTAATAATCAGCGTCTCCTCTTTTTCTTCAAGTACAGCGAGATAGACTGCGTAAAACAACTCAATAGTAGCGACAAGTAAGAGAAGCGACATCAAACCTATAAGGGCAATGATAATCATCCGCTCAACCCATCTTACTGTCTTCTTCAATCTCGGTGGTGTACTTCCTTTTGCAGTCATGGCTAATCTTGTTTTAAACCTTACACCACAAGCGGTAAAATGTTCGACTATGGTAATTCACTGGTGGAATTGCCGGAGCCTTGCTCAATCAATCGGTCCGACTTGTAGAATTTCATTTCGGTCTGTTTTACAGATTTTTTCTTTATAAAGTTTTCTATTCATAGTAAATTGTTTTACAGGGTTTAACTTAAGAGAACAGGGAGAAATTGGTGAGATATTTCCACAGCCTGATTACATACTCAATGATAGCAGGCCTTACCAAAAGCCATGTATTTACCGCCGTTAAAGACTGGAATTAATTCCGATGAAAAAACTACCTTACTTAATTGTCAGGCAGCGAGTAGTTTAATAATCCGTATCTTTAGGTTTGAGAATAGAGTTATTAATCATCAAAATATGGTGGAATACCGAAATATGCTGTTCCTGTTTTTTTGCATCACCGGCATTTTGCTGAATGCAATCCCCATATTTTCCCAAAATATCCACCACAATTATTTTTTTGATGACCCGCTGAGTTTCAGAGAAGACCACAACTGGCTTTCCACTCATGAGATGTTAAAGGTTTACGAGCTCACCATCCAATTTCCGGGTGAAGAAAAGAGTATGATGGAGGTAGTTTTGGACCACAACGGACTGCCTGTTACAAAGCAGATAGCTGTGAGTGATTTTGACTGGGAAAACAGGGAACTCGAAAGTATCACTGAGGAATTTCACCACATTTACGTAATGGATAATTTGTTCCTGCGGCGAAAAACCACTCATATAAATCATACAGTTGCAAGGCCGGATTCTGTGGAAGCAGATGAAATGCTGGTTAATTTTTTCAACCGGGAGCAGTACGAATCTTCTGAAGGGCTCAAATTGGTTTACGAATTTAAAGGTGAAACCCGGCCTGCATCCATTGAGCTTTTTTCAGATGAAAATAAAGGCCGGCGCATTGAATTGGAATACCGGGATGGATGGCTTTCAAGGGCCGTGGAATATAAGATGGTAGAGGAAGACCAAAATCAAAAAATCCGTTCCGCAACGTATGAGTACGACGACCACAACAGACCACATAAGGCAACTCTTCACACTGATGGGGAAGAAAAGCGGTTTGAAATAACTTACGACCGCATCAATAAACCTTCGAAAATCACTTTATATTCCAATGGTGAAGTGGTTGAAAAAAGGCTGTATCAATACGAGAAAAGGGAGAGAATTGAAATTCCGGGGCTTGATTGATGACCGGGAAAATTTTTATCTCATAATAGTTACATCTCCACTTCTTTTGACAGTAGCAGGTTCTTCGCACAGGAAAAATTCGATCTCTGCGTACCATGCAAAAACAGCCGGTTGCATATCCTCACCATCAAAAACTCCATCCCAGCCAAATTCTACATCGGTTGTCTCAAACACTTTGTTCCCCCACCGGTCAAAAACCTTCATCTCAAAAGACAGAATCTCCAGGTCAGGTGGAAATTCGGGTTTAAAAATATCATTGATTCCATCGTCGTTGGGGCTGAAGGCAGTGGGAAAGTACATAGGCAATTCACCAAATTCGAATGGGGACACCTCAAGTCTGACCGTTCCGGTGACTTCTTCACAGACATTGGTCAATTCAAAAGTGAGATTTCTGTTTTCATTAAAGGTGCGGATAAATTCACCACTTCCATCAGACCAACTTAAGTCCGCCAGCTCTTCGTATTCAGTGAGATCGACACGCAGTCTTCCATCGGCACATATGAGCGTATCTGAAAAATCAGTTACCTCTGGTAACTGTGGTATGAAAAAGACATCGATTTCATCTTCATCGGTACAACCCTCATCGGATAGAGCAATCACACTGTAAGTGCCGGATTCAGTTACAACCAGATCAATACCTGTGGCACCTACATTCCAATCGTACTCCTCAATAGTGATTCCCTTGAATTCACTGACAGAAAGGGTTACTTCTTCGCCTTCACAGGACATGGTATCCCCAATTATTTTTATTTCGGGACTTATGGGAAAGGTGATAAAAGCGGAGTCTGAAAATTCGCAATTGTTGATACTGTAGTCCACGTAGTACTGCCCCGCCTCATCAACTACTGTTGAAAGAGCGTCAGTAAGTCCCGTGCTCCAGCTAATATTCTCTGCACGTGGATCAAGGTTTAACTCAAGAAAAGTCTGATCACAGGCAATGGAGTCCTGAATGAAGACAGAGGGTGAGGAATTGACAATTGTAAAGCTGTCCCGGAATATGCAGTTACTCAATTCTGCCTCCACAGTGTAGAGGCCAGACTCCAGTGCAGCAATACTTTGAGAGGTCTGACCGGTACTCCAGGAAAAATCCGCATTCTCATTTTCAATCTGAGATTCGAGAATAATCGGCTCCCCATCGCATATTTCAAAGGAGTCCACTATGCTCTCTGCAGCCTGAACAACCTCTATGATCAGGGTAGCTGTGTCCGGTTCCAGACATTGATTGGTTGATAGTGCGAAAAGGGAGACCTCGTAAATTCCAGGTTCTTCGTACTGATGAATCGGTGCCCTGTCAGTACTGGTGTTGCCGTCCCCAAAGTCCCATTCAAAATGTATGGTACCTGTACTGAGATTTCGAAAGTCTGCTGTAAATGGAGCGCAACCTTCAGTTCCTTCATCCACTCTTGCTCTGGCAATGATCTCGTTCAATTCGAAATCGTACTTTATAACTCCCAGGTTGCAGTTGTTGGATGGATTGGTTGGAGAGACGACCCCATCGGTAGTCGGAAAGAAATTGCCACCGCCGCAACCTGCACAAACAGCCTGGAAGATGGTACCCTCACGGCTAAACCTGCTGGTACCTCCATCCACATGCTCAAATCCTATTCCGGAACCTGGAGGAACAGTTCCGCCAAAGAAAGTAGCAAATATCAACTCCGTAGCATCTTCTTCCAGCACAAAAAAGTAAAAATCGTTGCCATCGGTAGTGTTTTGGAATGCATCCGGGGTAACTACCAGGCCGGATGTAGTACTGGTGGGAACATTGTTGCGATTTGCAGCACCTCCCCATCCCGAGGTGTAAATTCTATTGCAATCATCCACCATCAGGGCAGTGGGAGAAATATCAATAGAGCCTCGACCGGTTCCAAATACTGTTCTGAACTCCAATTCACTTAAATCACTGTCCAATCTTTTTATGAATTGGGCGCTGTTGGGATTGCTGTAAACCCCGGGAGTGGGTTGGAGGTTACCGGTTGACTGTCCCAGTAGATAAACTCTGTCATCCAAATCCAGCTCGACAAAATAAGCCTGATCGTAGCTGTTTGTGCCGACAAAACTACCTGCCAGCAAAGTACTTCCGCTGCTGTTTAACTTTGTTATAAAGCCATTTGCCGGTCCTCCCTGGTAGGTGGGTTTGTAGGCACCTGCACTTACTGGAAAATCATCACTTCTTGTACCACCGGCTACCAATACATTGCCCTCACTATCTAACTTGATGGAGTATGCGGCATCAGGATCGCTTCCCCCTAAATAGGTGGACCACCTGAGCTGAGTACAGAAGCGGTTGAGGCTGAAAACCACCCCGGCCATTCCGCCCGACATGCCCACCTGAAAAGCATTTGAGGTAATGGGAAAGTCGGATGAACGCGTTACGGAAGCCACATATATATTGTCAAAATCATCTACAACCACCTCACCTCTGAATTGGTCTCCATAGTTTCTGAGTAAATTCCTGTCGAGGTCATTGATCCCATCATTTCTGCTGCCTCCTAAAAATGTTGAACCGGTCAGCGCAGTTCCGTCTTCGCTCAAAACTGCTACAATGATATCGGTACCGCTTATTTCAATATTGTTGGTAAATATTCCACCCAGTACTGCGTCACCTCCCATGTTTTGTCCCTGGATAGAATTGGGTGTAGTTGGAAAATCACCAGAGCTGGAGGACCCGAGGATAACCAACTCATTTTGAGAATTCACGATGATACTGTGCGGCATATCGCTAAGGCCTCCCCCGAGATAGGTGGAATAAATACGCTCTGATCCATCATCACTGAATTTTGTAATTCCAATGTCCACTACTGAGTTAGCTCCACCGGGACCGGAATAACTGGTCATAAACGCACCAATGGTAGTCGGATATCCCTCCTCAAAGACAATCCCGGCACCAAACAATTCGCCATCCAGACCCGGTGTTGCAGTCATTCCCCAATTGTCCCCTGTCGATCCGCTGTAAGTAGAAAAAATGAGCACGGGATCGATAATCAACTTTTCACCCTTATCGTAAGACTCCGGGAAATGGAAAGAAACCACACTGTCTTTTTTGACAAATTCCGATGGTACATAATACTCTGTTCCATCGATAAGTTGAAAGGTGTAAGGGTTCTGCTCAAATATGCTGGTGAGGGTTGTTTTCATCCGAAGATTGCTATAGACTTTCTCCAACTTTTCCAATCCCTTATAGACCAATTTGATGTCCGAGGGGTCCGCACCGGGATGTACCACAAAATCGTATTTCAGCACCCCGTCTTTAATGTACAACTGGTAGTCGATGCCATCGTAGAGGTCGGTGTACTCAATTTTCTGATATTGCCTGACCTTCGATGCCCATTTGGAAGGGTCATTCCCCCTTATGTAATTAAAATACTCAGAAGAGGGCTGGTGCCCCAGATGCCCGTGGTCCATATTTGAGCCGGCAAACTCCACGGCAAATGCGTGATTTTTTACCTCGAATTTCATGAACTCACAATCCGGATCAAACTTACATTTGGCTCTATCTGCAAGATCATCTGCATCCTGTTGAACCCACAACAACCTGCCTCTTTCCGCCCAAATCTGATGAGAACCGAAATCTGCCTTGTACAAAACCTGGTCCGGCCACTGACCCTTATTCTCCCGGAAAGCGTGAGGTTCTGTCAAAGGAGGTAGTTCCGGGGTATGTTCAGCACCGGCATAACTCTCAAAGTCCGGCAGTAATATCAATACAGCGAAAAGGGAGATGATTATTCGCGGGAAATGTGAATATAATGACAAATTCGGTCGTTTATTCGGATCTATCTGTTTTCAATCTGGCTGAAAAGCCGTATGCCTCAGTTTAACAGGTGCAATCCGTGTTCAGTTTCAAAGAATTACATTTCTTTTAGGCTAAACGGTATTTTGAGGGATAAACGTTTAACAATTCCTGAATTAATAACACCAAAGTGAAATCTTGCTTAAAAAATTTAAAGTAACCCTGGGGGCTATTAAGTCATGAGAACTGGGATGGAAAATTCTTTGTACAATTGACAGGATACCTTCACAATTCAATTTGCAGGGAGCAGTAATTTATTCAATCAGCTCCGGAGATTTCTATCGTGAATGCAGGGAATACTCACTAAGGTGACATTATTTCCGTTTCACAATGTACTTTAGTTGAAGCAAGCCCCCTATTTTTGCATCATGATTGAAAAACTGGAATCATACAAAGATCGCTTTAAAGTCCTGGAGGAGCGGTTGTCCGACCCGGAAGTGGTGGCCGACCAAAAAGAGTTTACCAAACTCCACAAGGAATACAAGCGAATTACCCCCCTTGTGAAAGGATTGGAAAAATGGGAAAAACTCCGGGAGGAATACCATCAGGCCCGCGAGCTCCTGGATGAAGCCGATGAAGCGGTAAAAGCAATGGCCCGGGACGAAATCAAGGAGCTGCAAGGCCAAATTGATGAGCTGGAAGCTGAACTTAAAGACTTACTCGTGCCGCGCGATCCGGAAGATGCCAGCGATGCCATGGTCGAAATAAGAGCGGGTACAGGCGGGGATGAAGCAGCTATTTTTGCCGGGGACCTCTTCAAAATGTACACTTCTTTTTTCGATCAGTTGGATTGGAAGTACGAGATTATCAACCTCAACGAAAGCGCCCAGGGTGGTTACTCCCGCATAGTCCTCGAAGTGAAAGGAACTGATGTGTACGGCATGTTGAAGTACGAATCGGGGACACACCGCGTACAGCGCGTTCCCAAAACCGAATCTCAGGGCCGCGTACACACCTCTGCAGCCACCGTAGCAGTACTCCCTCAATTTGAAATGGATGAAATAGACCTCAACAAGGAGGACATCAGGGTAGATACTTTCCGCTCCAGCGGGGCCGGAGGCCAGCACGTCAACAAAACAGAATCCGGGGTGAGAATGACACACATTCCAAGTGGCGTCTCGGTGGTGAGTACCGACAGCAGGTCCCAGTTGAAAAACAGAGAGTTTGCCCTTCAGCGGCTCTATCAAAAAATACTGGAATCGCAGCGGGAAAAGGAAGCTTCATCGAGGGCAGAACAACGGAAATCTCTGGTGGGCACCGGAGACAGAAGTGGGAAAATTAGGACCTACAACTTTCCACAAAACAGGGTAACCGACCACCGCATCAATCTCACGCTTTACAATCTCGATCAGGTAATGGGGGGAAAACTTCAGGAGATCATCCAGGCCCTCAAGGTGGCAGACAATGCCAGTAAGCAGGAAGCATCCTGATGCAGTTCCAACAAACCATCGATACGAACTGGTGTTAGTAAGGTGATTATTGATAAAATGGTTGAGATTGTAACCTTCGAAAACATGAATAAGAGAGGTCTTCACATCAATCTTTTATCTGCCTGAAGTAACCAGATCAAAAATAAACCAGATGAGTCTAAACATGGTATTGGGTGCTTCCGAAAAACCCTCGAGATACAGCAACAAGGCAATGGCAGCCCTTCAGGCCAACGGACATAAAGTCGTT
>PWJP01000023.1 GCA_003559985.1 Saprospirales bacterium | reverse complement strand
ACGAAAAGAATATTGATACTGGGGTTAGTAATGTTACTGGGGGCGTGCAGTATTCTTCAAGAGAAGAGATGCTCGCGTCCCGTTCCGAGAAAACCGATAACTGATAGTTACACCTCTAAGGAGGGTGATGTTTGTTATTTAAAGGAAGTGGACGACAGATTAGGTAACTATATAAATGATGCAGATTTGTGGTTCGGAGTTTGTGGCTACAAATAAAAGAAAACCCCAGATTGTATAAGTCTGGGGTTTTTGTTTACTCACAAAGTTTAATAGAACCATCTGGTCTGTAGGCGACAGATACTCCTCCCCTAGGGGTGTGTAGATAGGTAACCCCTTCTACACAAAGAAAAGAGTAAAGGCGTGGAAAACCTACCTTAATTCCTGATTCTCCACAACCACTAAGGGTTAATATTAAAGTTAATAACAATAGTTTTTTCATTTCTTTAATCCTTCTTCACAAATATCAACAATATGTTCACACAACTCAAAAGGTATTAAACTCCTATCAACTTTATCTCTTAATCCCTGTGTCCCTGTTTTACTACCTCTTGGGGCAGAAACATGACAACTGTCACCATTCTTGCACATAGGTTTAAAATTTGGATTGGGGTGATTAGTCCAGATGTCTGTGGGTTTCATCCTAGTATCCCCATATTGGCAGTATGTAACTGTATATCTGGGCAAATCTTTAACAAAGTTCATTTTTCGCATCCCCCCCCCTTGGGTTTTCAAGGAAGAAATATTTTGGTTTTAACTCATCAATCAATTTCAAAACATGTTTATTGGTAATATCACATTTTTTTGCATAAGCACTTTTTGGTTCCAAACTATCTTTATTTTTTTCTCTATGATGAGAAATTGCAGCAATAGAGTAAGTTGTACAATCAGGACTTGCCCATATTACATCGGGGTAACCAAAGTTGTTAATAATAAATTCTGAAGTTATAGATTCAACATCCCCCGAAAAATCAGGATTAAAGTCTGGATTCCAATCGGCTGTATAAGTAGTATGTCCCCTGCTTTTAAAAGAGTTTGAAATACATTTTTTACCACAAAATAGTTCTAATACTTTTATAGTTCTAACTTCAATTACTTTACTCATTTCTTTAATCCTTTCAACATTTCTATAATTATTAATTGGTCTTCTACTTCAAGCTCTAAAATTCTTTCAACAACATAATTTATGTTTTCTTTATTGACTACTCTCATATCATCAGAACAGTCAACATACCCATCTTCGCAATCCTCACAACCTTCACCACAACCTTCAGAACATTCTTCCATTGATTCTCTAAAGTCGCCTCGTGGGTCATTTTGACCTTCGGTTCCGAAAAAACCTTCAGAGTGTAAGTCATCTAAAATATCATTTAAGTTTTTCCACACGTCTGGTTTATTAATAAGACTATTAATATAATTTTTATTTTCCATTTCTGTTATCCTTTTCCTGATAAGAGTTCTAAGCCTTTGCTAGTTTCTTCTAAAGTAAAACCAGATTGGGCTACTAATTTAGTTCTTAGACCTATAGCGGTCAGCTTTAAGGCTTCCCTAATATCTAAACCGTCAATCTCGTTCCCGAGACAGGTCCAACCTTCTCGTTTCCGTCTCGCAAACAACTCACACTTAGGTAAGTCTTTTCCAACCAGTCTCTCGATTCGATTCTGAATCTCTTCAGGTTTCTGGCTATGTTTCGTGACAGGAGAATCTACGATTTGTAATACTCCTCTGTCCAGAATCTTAGGTGGTTTTCCCCGAACACCAATTAGACAGTCTTCTGAATTGCTGCGGCTGTAGTAACCATTAGCCATAAACCACTGCCTTCTATCTGTAAGTTTCTTCAACAATTTCTCTTTGTTAAAGTCTTCAGAAGACAGCTCTTCAATTATTTGGTCGTAGCTGAGAGCCTTCTGGTTCCTCTTAACCCAGTTGAAACCTTTGGTTTTGTAGGTAAAACCCCAACGTCTCATAGTCTCGAGACCTTGCTCTAGGGTAGGTGGAGTCACCCACAGAAACAACACACAATCCTTATCACAAATAGAAGCAACGTCTAAGTTATAAATGTCTTCCTTTGTCATACATTGGTAGTGCTGATCTGCGGAGCGACCGTTACCTTTTTCAGACCAACATTGATACTGCCAAGGTGGGTCTGCTACTAGGGCTTTAAACATTTTACATTCCTAACTTTAACATAAGTTCTTTAACAGCGTGGTCTTGTTGTTCTCTCTCGTGGGCTTGAAGCTTACGCAAAGAAATAACTTTCTTGAAAGCTTTCTTATCATAACCCGAAGAGTTCACTCGGTCCAGAACCCCCTTCTGATCATTTCTTAAATCAAAAACTTGATCCTCTAAAGCTTCAAATTCATCTACTAGATTTTTTAATTCTTGTTCTACCATATTATTTCTCCATTATTTTCAAAACATTTTTCTAATCTTTTACGGTTAAACTCTCTTTTTTGTTCTACCTGCTCCCTAAACGATGACTCTGTCTGAAGTTTTTGTCGTATTAGCCTAAGCAAACAGATCTCACAAAAATCCACAGACGGTTTAGCCATAGCGTAGGCTACTGTAAGATACTGTTCCCCTTCTTTTATAAAGGATTCGCAGTTATCACATATTAAAATAGTCTTATTAACTTTTTGTGTAGCTCGCATCCCTATTCTCCTTCAAGATATTTACGTGCTTCTGCTTCTAACATCAGCGTATAGGACAGCAATAAAGCCTCTGCCTCCTCCTCAGGTAAGGATTCATCTACACTATTAACCTTAGACTTATATTTCTGCGTTAGCCCGATAATGGAGTCTAATATTTCCCCGATTTGGGTTTTAGTCTGTTTGATTCTATTTTCCATTTCTCTTTTCCTTTCTCATTTATTAAGTTCAGAACTAAATCTTATTTCAAGATGTCACACTTTGTCAATAACTTTATTCCAGCATCGTGCAAATCTTGCACACTACCTGTGTTAAAGATAGAGTTTTCAAACCTTACAAGCTCCCTGCTGTCATTCTCAAAAGTATAACCTTCCCTGTAAGTATTAATACCTACGACCCTAGTTCCTTTAGTTAGTCCGTCTAAAAAGGCTTGAACCTCATAACCAAAACCGCAGTCGGTTACAACGACTCGGGAACTATAGTGCTTATTCACAACATCGGCTCCGATTCGTCCAAAGAAATCTTTTCCGAATCGGGGCTTAATAAAATCTTCTGATAAATCAATCAAAACTTTTCTCATAGTAAGACCGTTAAACGCTTCTTGAGGAATATCTTTTTCAACCTCACGCAATCTGGTGAAGTCTTCGTCACTTAAATTAAATAACGTTTTTATGGTGTTATCCATAGGGGTTGTGAATTTATACTTAACGAATCCATATTTTTTTAATAAGGGCTGAGCTAAGGTATCTTTTCCAGATAGTGGAGCTCCATTAATTAAAACAACTATTTTATCCATTTTGATACTCCTCAAAGCATCCTAAACACAAATCATAATATTCTTCATCTCCCCCAACCTCGAACCTATCCCCATTCCTGTTCTTTTTTGCAGTCCGACTCGAAGGCTCACCGCACTTCTTACACACCCCATACAAAAGGTGTACTTGCTCAGCTTCCCCAACTAATCTTTCAGTAGACTCAAATAAGTTACCTTGCCAGTCGTAGTTTAAACCAAAAAATATTACTTGTTTTCTGACGGCTTTGGATAACAAAATAATTGCTTCAATTAAGTGAGGTTCAAAAAAATGACACTCATCAACCAGTATAAGGGTACTGTCCCACGCTTTGTTTAAATCCCCAACCTCACCTATTGACATAGCAGGAACCGATTGTCCACTCCTACTGGCTAGAGACCCCGCTAGGTCTCTCGTATTTTGAATAGGTTTTAAAACTATTTTTTTAGTTTTATGGCTTTCTAAAAATATTTCAATGAGTTCTTTGGTTTTGCCTGACGACATTGGACCGATAAATCCTTGTAATGACATAGTTTTTCCTTTATATTATATGAGTTATCCACAAGGGAGCCAAAAACAATGACTACACCCTACACTAAAGAACAACTTCTAAAAGTAGCTAAGAGTGTCAACTATAATTATTCAGAAGTAGCACGTCAACTCAATATATCCTATACTACAATAAAACGCAAGTTGGGACCCTCTAAAATCTACTCAGGTCAAGTAGAAATATCCTTAACAGATCAACTGAAAGAAAGAGACTTACACAAAGAAGTAAGAGATTTAAAAATTCAACTAGAGGATAAAAATAATTTTATTAAGTTATTTCAATCTGTGGAAAACTTTGAACCTCCAGAATGGTTAGATCAAAAGAGTGACGATGACGATACTTCGGAAGTTCCTGTTTTGTTTACCTCTGATTTTCAGTGGGGTGAGGTTGTAAAAGAAAAAGAAATAGATGGGATTAACGAGTATAATCAACAGATAGCCACACAAAGATACCAAAGATTGATAGATAAAACAATTTCTCTTTACCCTAAAAAAGGGACAGGTTTAATTCTCCTAAGGGGTGGCGACTCCGTTTCTGGAGAAATACACGAGGAACTTAGTAGAACAAACGACCAACAGATAGTTCCTGCGATTGTTAATTTAGCTGAGGTTGAAATTGAGGGAATTAGAAGGTTAAAACAACACTTCGGAAGGGTAATGGTTATATCCGTCCCAGGTAATCATGGACGTTCAACTATTAAACCAATAGCTAAGGGTTATGTTGCGACCAACTACGATACCCTCGTTACAATGTTTATAACCCAAAGGTTTATTAAAGACGAATGGATTTCTTTCTATACACCTGTTTCAGGTGATGCTTACTTTACAGTCTTTGGATACAAATTTCTACTTACACACGGTGACCGAATCGGGGGTAAGGGTGGGCAAGGTTTTATTGGACCTATAGCACCCATCAGTAAAGGGGTAGTTAAAACCAGACAGCAGTATCTTCAAATGGGCAGACCTATTGATTATGTGCTACTCGGACACTACCACACCCCCTTCATACTCCCTAATGCGATAGCGAACGGGACTCTCGTAGGCTTTAACGAATACGCTAAAGGTCTCCGAATCGAACCCCAACCTCCTTCACAATGGTTTTTCACTGTAAATTCAAGATACGGTGTGAATTTAACAAGGTTGATTTATGTAGATAAGTTAAAAAGAAACGAGGACTCCGAGAATTTTTGCTCTTGGAATCCTCAGGATTCTATTTAGTTGTTATAGACACCAGTTACTGGTGTCTATTTCTCAGGTTTAGGTTCAAAATAAACACCTTGAATAAGACAGGTATCTTGTCGGACTTCTTCACAACTCCTAGGTCTTTCAGTAACTATGTCTAAACACCTTGGGTGGTAACATATACAAGAGTATTCCTTCATACCTCTATATTTAGTAATAATAGACCTTCCGTGAACACACCTCACGCAGAATTTGGGTTCTTGATTCATTTAACTTTCTCCTTATAAAGAAATATAACCGTCAGCGGCGATGTCTTTGTGGCTAACAACTATAATTTGTTTAAAGATGTTTGTTAAGTTACCTAAAGCGTCAGCGACTTCGTCAGCTCTTTCGGTTTCCATAGAGGCATCCAATTCGTCACCCATAAACACTGAAAAAACTTTGTTAGTCAACACTTGACCTAAGGCGATTCGTAAAGCTAAGTTTACAATAGCACACTCTGATCCAGATAAGAGATTAAGTTTAATCCCGTCTACTGAAATGTTAAAGTGTTCGTCTAGCTGTACAGTTAAGAATTTTCCGCCACTCATAACATTAACTAAGTGAGAAGCTACTCTACTTAAAGAAGGAAGGAGATACTGTTTAACATCTAACTTAAGTTGGACTAAAGCTTTGGCTCCGACTCGAAGTTCAGCTTCCTGTTCTTCCATTTCTTTTGTTTGCTGAATAACTTTAGCATAGTGGTCTTTCTGCTTTTCATACTTCACCAAAAGGTCTTCATAAACTTTACAGTCTACAGAAAGTTGTTGGAGAACATCAACGTCTTCTTTAGGAAGAACAACCTTTTTAAGTTCTTCTAATCTTTCTGCCTTTTGCATCTGTTCAATTAATTTAGACATCTCTTCATTAACTTCTAAATCTTTTGTCATAGCTACAGCGTTATTATAACTTTCAACTTCTTTAACTTCTGACAAACTGTGTTTAGGTTTGGAAACGTCTTTACCTTTATATTCTTCTAATTTCTTATAAGCTTCTAAAGCTGTTTTGATTTCTAAAAGAGTAAGGGGAGGGGTCTCAGGTTTCTTTTTACCTTTAAAACTTTCCCAAGCCTCTAACTTTTTAAGTTCAACATCAATCTCTCTTATAACCAATTCTGGTCTAGCTATTTCTTTTTCTGCTAACTTAATTGTTTTCTCATCAATATCTAAATGAAACTCGTGTTTACATTCAGGACAAGAAACTTTTCTAGCTTTTTCAATTTCATTGACAGCTTTTAACCAATCGTTGTAGTTATCCCAATTGTTTTTCATTTTATTGAGCTTCTGCTTGGTATAGTTAGACTTTTCTGGTAAGGCTTCAAAGCAACTGATTGTCGCATAATCTTTTAACATTTGGTCTAGCTGTAACGTAGAGAACTCAGGGGTTTCAGGAAGTTCAACATAGTTTTCCCAACCTTTTTTTATGTCTGAAATCTGTTTTTGAGTTAGTTTCAGACTTGGTTTGTTGTCTAAAAGATATTTGTAAGTTGAATAGGTCTTAGTATCAGCTACAACTTTATTTGCATAAGCGACCCAGTTCTTTTTTCCGACCAGTTCTTTTGGTTTTGAAACTTCTCCTAAAGATTTCATTTCTATACTGATTTGTTGTTTCAATTTGTAATCTTCTATTACTTCTTCAGAAGGTCTGTAGTTTTCAGGTTTGATTGGTTTTACAGGTTCAACCACCCCTTCTTTAATTCCTTCAACTTTTGCTTTTAGAGTTTTAGCTTCTTCTTTTAACTCTTTAATGATTTCATCAATCACTTTAAGACCGATTACGTTATCAATTGCTTCTTTACGTTCAGTTGGTTTCATTTTACCAAGAGCCGTAACTTCTGATTGAAGAGCACAGTTAGCCATATCGAATATGGTTAATTCATACCCAAAGATTTCTTTTATCTTATCATTAACGGCAGTGGTTCCTATTGCTAGTTCTTCTTCACCTCTTTTTAAAAGAGCGTTCTTAGTAGAACGAGTAACAGAGTAGGGAACATTCTTAACTTCAAATTCCATATCTACTTCTAATTTAGGATAATCTTCTACGACCCCCCTAAGGGCTTTGGTTCCGAAAAGAGCAAACCGAATAAATTCTAACATTAAAGACTTGCCAGAACCGTTCTTTCCTGTAATTGCGATCAAACCCTGTTCAATATTATAGGTCTTGTTGTGGTGTTTGATTCCGTTTCTGATTGTAATTTGTTTAAGCATTGTTGTATCTCTCCCAAACCCTATTAAATAATTTAGTTTCTTTTAAAGCGTTTCTCATTAGTTCTTCCATACTGAACTCGTCAAACTTAACCTCTTCCGATTCGGTTCCGTCTTCCGTTACTCGTTTAAAGGTAAGTTGACGACAATTAATCTTCTCGTCAAAAACTTCATTAGGTTTCAAAAGGATTCTCACACACTTATCGGTAAGGGAATCGATTCGTTCTAAAGCTTCCTCAGCTGTTAAGGTAACATAAATCTTACCTTCAGGGTCTTCAGCATGACTGAAAGGTTGGAAAGAGCCTGCGTTATT
The DNA here is from genome assembly GCA_003559985.1 of Saprospirales bacterium. Classification (GTDB taxonomy): domain Bacteria; phylum Bacteroidota; class Bacteroidia; order Chitinophagales; family Saprospiraceae; genus PWJY01. The sequence continues at coordinate 2,887 of PWJP01000023.1, read as the reverse complement.
GATGGTTATTCCGTGACCTATTGGTTTCTGAGAACGTAAATGAATATGACCATTAACTACGTCTTTTGTAAAATTAGATATTACTTTAGACGAACCGATTATAGTTTCTTCGTCCTCGTGTGTAAAGGCACAAGCATAAGAACCCGAAATACCTGAAACATCAAAACCCCAAGGGTTATAAGGGATAGCTATGCCTTCTGCTACCTCTGTAGGTTCAGTTATAAAAACAACGTTAGGATTCCTATTAAGATAGGAAGCCAATATGAACGAGCTGATTTTCTCTTTATCCTTCGACAAATCATGGTTTCCTGCAAGAATAAATATTTTATGTTTGACATCTTTTAAGTCTCCTATTAGTCGAACTACCAACTCTACTGGAACTTTTGCTTTGTCAAACAAATCCCCTACAAGTATAACATCCTCAGGTAACAAGAGCTCTTCAATTACTTGTTGGTAGAGTTCTTCTTCTCTTTCCCCTCTACGTTCGAGGGGAACTCCGTTAATAAATCTTTTACCCAAATGGGTATCGCCTATTAGTTTCATTTATTATCTCCTTTCCTTCTTCGATTAATAAAGTACCTGTCACACTTTGTCAATCAATAATTGATAAAACCTTTTTTCGTGCTCTTCCTGTCTCCCTTTTGAAAAGTTCCTTACTTTTTTTAAGTACCCTATTATTCGAGTGCAGTGACTAATATTTTTACTCTCACACTTTATACAGTGATCTAAAGGTTTCTTACCAATGTAGCCACAATCCTCACAAAAAGTAGTAGGGATATTGGTGCAAAAATAATTACACCCCTCTAAGGCTGCTAACCTAATCAGTTTTTTGTATTGTTCTTTATCTGGGTAATCTTCTAAGTTTAAATGTAGAGCTGAACCCCCGTCCAGATACTGGTTTAACTCCCTACCATGTAGGGTGAACTTATCTAATATAGAAATTTCTTCATCTTCTACAGGGTAAAAGTAACTATTATAACAATCCCTTTCCGTTTTTAATCCTTCTTTCTTATCCCACTTAGCATTTTTAATCCCTAAGTTCTCCGCAGGTACAAACTCAGTGTTAAACTTGTAACCGAATTTTTTAGTAGCTTCTCGATTCGAATCATATATCTGTTTTAAAATACTGCAAACAAACTCTTTATACTCGGAATTGTTGTTAGGTTTTAACCCTAAAGACTCGGCGGCTTCAACCATTCCGTTAATACCTAATGTTAAAAACTGTTTGTCCATGTTAATATATCCAGCCGCGTATATGGTAAGAAGATTTCTTTTTTGAAAGTCCTCCATGAGTTTTCTGTAGCTGACTTGATATTTATAAAACCTATCTAACACTTCTTGAAGATCATAACCTTTTTGGATTAGTCGATTCATATTCAGAGTCATAACATTAATTGAGCCTGTCATAATTCCTCCTGCTCCTAGGGAGTAGGAGAAGGCTTCCTTTTCTATTTCGTTGCGGAGCCTGCAGCAGGAACTGAGACTGTCAACCGAGTCGCTTTGATATATAAAGAAACTATTTCCTTGTGCTAATTCTTCAGCACAAAAATCTTCAAACTCAGCATCTACAGGTTTCCCCTCTTTAGTCAACATAGCCGCCGTAACTACGGGGAAGGTTAACAGGGCTGATTCTCTCTCTTTGTTTAACCACTTCATAAAATAAACCTGTAATTTTTTTACAGATTCCCAGTTGGGTTTATCTCCATCTGGGAAATAAAAGCCTTCAAATAAGCTCTGAAAGTAGTTCTCATCTAAAATAGAGATGTTAAAAAAGATACTTTGCCAGTTTCGGACTGCCGCAGGTTGGTTTAGATTATATATTATTTGTTGTAGGTAATTGTTCACTTCTCGAGAGTTGCTTTTTAAGTAGTCGTCTCCAAAATCTTTTCTGGCAAAATGATCAAAAACATTTAAAAATTCTACGGAAGCCACTGCTCCTGCGAATTGGGCAGAGACTGCGAACATCAAATTAATAAAAGAACCTGCGAAGCTCCACAAGTGTTTTGGTGGTCCCGATTCCCCTCCCAAAGGCTTTAACCCCTCAACTAAGAAAGGGTATAGGGAAATACTAACACAATATGGGAACAGTGAACTCTCATCGTGACAATATAAAAGATGGCTTTCTAAATCTTCTATGTAGTTTTGGGCGACCTCTTCTCCAAATGTTTCCGTTATTTTTTCTACTAAGAGCTGGCGATTAATCCTTATGTTGTCTAGTTTGTGCATCTCATAAGCTAAAGTAGTTATGTTAACTTGTGTGATATTTGCGTTAGCATCGTATTTAGAGTTGTCCGCAGCGTTGCCTGTGGCTCCGTATTCTTTTACAAACTTTAACTTACTCATTTTATTTGTTCTCCTGTTTTTAAATTTATAAGTTTTTGATTACTTTTTTCACTTCCTAAAGGACCTAACTCTTTCATGTAGGCTCCTGTCTTCAAATAGTCTAAACAATTAATTCTCTTCCACTCAGGTAAGCCTGTGTAAAAAGCCACCTTAAACCCTAAGTCTTTAGCTAATTTGAAATAATCCTCAATGTTTGGTAGCCAATCTCCCCCTAGAAAAACCACACAGTACCCCTTGTCTTGATACTTCTTTAGTAAAGAGTGGTAATCTACAAACTTCCCCTGTCCTTTAAATTTATCCCAGAAACAGCCTAAACACCCATGAGGGCATCCGTCTAAAGACAGAGTTAAACAAAGCTCCCCAGGTATTTCTGAGAGGGTGTCTGTATAATCTAAGAGTTTGAGCTGCATGGCTTTAACTCAGGACAAATTCCATTTCTATATTTACATTCGGGGACTAAATAAGGATACAACTCGGGGTCTACTTCCTTGATGGATTCGACCACCACTTGCCAAAACTCTCTGGTTTCCTCACTTGCTTGTTT
>PWJP01000065.1 GCA_003559985.1 Saprospirales bacterium | reverse complement strand
ATAGCTAATAAAACCCTCGCCTCCATAAGTAGTTACAGGGGTGGTAATGTGGTACAGCACATAAGAACCCAAAAACAAAACCGACAGCCCCATGGCGAGGTAAATCATGCGCTGGTGCATGACCATATTCCCTTTTTTGATGTAGAGAAATGCAGCAGCAAGCACCCCTGCAGTGAGGAGATTGAGACTGGAATGAAGGGGCGGTAAGAACCCAAAATCTATTCCAAAATCATAGCGCGGCTCCGGTCCTCGCATCCATACCAGCAGTAAAATCACTACAATGGTAAAGACCACAGCTGCGATATTGAGTTTCTTCTCTAAGGCCTTATTCGGCTTAAGGTTCTTCAAATCCATAATTTACAATCTTTCTCTGATGACATCGCTGTAATCTCTGCGATCCTGGGTTTGCGGTAAAATCATGGACAGATGTTCAACCAGTCTTGCCACCCGAGCCTCCTCCATGTAATTGTATTTGCCTACCGCCATTCCCTTGTCGTTAAAAAGTACCAGGTATTTTTCAGGCGACCTCATTTCATCCTCTTCCAGGCCGGTAAACCAACTTGATTGAAGATTCTCGATTTCACCCTGCGACAGCACCACTACGAAGTGGTTTCTGTGGTTGGACCCCATAAAAACTTCAGACAGTAGTTTTTCTGCCTTATTCCGGTCGGTCGCATCTTCATCGACTATCGATACATACACCACATCATCCCTGCTACCAAATTGCTCAATTAACCCCGTCCACCTGGACTTAAGCAATTCAATTTCGGCAGGTTCATCAGGTGAGATTCCGGTGATTACATACCTGTTTTGAAAAGCGGCCTCCCCGATGTAACGGTCCCTGACATCGTAGGTGTTGACCCAATCGAACTCACCGATTTCCTCCAATTCCTCAAGTGCAGCAACCCTGTAGTCAATTCCCCTCTGCAGGTAGTACCAGGAGAGAAAGGGGAAAAGTGCAAGTATCAACAGCACTACGATCAAACGCACCCAATTGCCTTTCATGTGAATAGTATCATTTGTAACCGTCCGGTACGGCTATTAATTCTTATAACCAATTTTGGGCATTGCGCTCCATTGGTTTCACCGGGATTTTAATCTAAACGGGCAGGTTTATTTATTTGTTCTCGCTCTTGAGATTCGGGACATCTTTATTTTGATCTCACAGCGGCATTATACCGGGAGTGGACTTTTGTGATGCAGAAACCTTCAGAAAATACGCTTTTGCAGACTTATGAACCATCTAATAAAATGCTTTTTGAAGAAGCATGATGGGCTACAAACAATACCTATCCGGCCATCACTACAAGACCAAACCCGGGACGTAGAATATCAGGGTTAAAAAAACTATTCCGGACAAATCAATCCAACAATTCTCTTGTATCCAGTATATCCTCTATTTCAGACTCATCGAGAATGGTGCCTTGTCGTTCAATTTGGTACGGACTTTTGACGTCTTCTCTCTGTTGGCCCCAGTAGCTACCGTCCCAAAGGAGAGCAATGATTGCCCATATGAGAAGGAGAAATGGCAGCAAAATACTGCTGACAAGGCCCTTTACCTCGTACCGAAGGTGCATAAATTCACCCATAATAAAGTAGGCTTTATAGAGGCTAAGACCGACCATGGCCAGGTATATAAACCAGCGGGGCAGATAAAATCCTGAGATTACATATCCCTTTCCCAGCAGGGCGATAAAAACTTCCGCTACTGTGACAAAGGCCAGCAACAACAGTCCTTTCAATACAATCTTTTTACCCTCTTCGTAATTTACGTGTCCCATTTTTTAAAAGGATTTTATAGTAAGTAGAAAACTAAAAACACAAATACCCAAACAAGGTCAACAAAGTGCCAGTACAGACCGACCTTCTCAACCATTTCGTAGCCATTTTTCCGTTTGGCATAGACCCCATTGGCCACCTGTATGGTAATAATCAGGAGTATTATCAAGCCGGTCAAAACGTGAAATCCGTGGAATCCGGTAATGAAGTAAAACAGCGAACCAAAAGCGGGCGGTCCAAACTCCTGCACCCTGAGGCTACCATCTTCAGCCTGATAGGGCACTTGATTCCACTCCCCATCAACCTTGTGGATTACATAATAATCCCCGGGTTCAAAAGTATCCCCTGCTTCTATGGAATAACCATCCCCGGCCAGATATGTACCCGCATCGACATGGCGGCTAAATGGATTGACTGAGAGAGTCATATTCTCCTTCACGATCAACTGGTTCCACTCCCAGGCCTGACATCCGAGAAACATACTTCCTCCCAAAATTGTCATTAAGAGCCAAAACACCACTCCATTCTTGTTCTCTCGTTGCCCTTCCTGCACAGCTCTTACCATGGTGGCAGAACTCGCGATGAGCACGAAAGTCATTAGTGTCACAAAAATCAGGGGCCATCCTGTAATTCCTCCGGGAAATGATTGAAATACAAAGTCCGGTTCGGGCCAGGTGGGTACGCTGAACCTGAGCGCTCCGTAAGCTATGAGAAATCCAGAAAAGGTAAATGCATCGGACATGATAAAGTACCACATCATCAACTTACCGTAACTCGCTTTAAAGGGCTCTTTTCCGCCACTCCATGCAGCATCTTGCGCCTCTGCGATCTCGGTTTTTTGAATGGTCGTTTCTTCAGACATCGAGTATT
>PWJP01000068.1 GCA_003559985.1 Saprospirales bacterium | reverse complement strand
AGATATCCTTCATCTGACCCACCATATCCGGTATGGGGATTCTCTTAAAATCGTAAATCTGGCAGCGGGACAAAATGGTGGGCAGGATTTTGTGCTTTTCGGTGGTCGCCAGTATAAAAACGGCATAAGGAGGCGGTTCCTCCAGGGTTTTTAGGAAGGCATTGAAGGCCGAAGAGGTGAGCATGTGGACCTCATCGATGATAAATACCTTGTGGCTACCACGCTGTGGTTGATAGCCCACCTGTTCGACCAGGTGACGGATGTCCTCCACCTTGTTGTTGGACGCTGCATCCAACTCTATGATGTTCATCGAAGCACCGCTGTTAAAGGATTCACAGGAGACGCAGTTGTTGCAGGGTTCGCGGTCAGAGCCAGGGTTTTCACAATTCAGGGCCTTGGCTAGGATGCGCGCAATGGTGGTTTTTCCCACTCCCCTGGGTCCGCAAAACAAAAGGGCATGGGCCACCTTAGCTGCTTGAAGGCTGCGGGTCAGGGTACTGGTCACATGGTCCTGTCCTACTACTTCTTCAAACCGCTGAGGTCTGTACTTTAGAGCTGATACTTGAAATGACATGGTACAAAATTACCACATTGTGATCAGACGGGAGGCAATTTGACCGGAAAATTCACCGGACTTTTCAACCATTGGCACTGCGACTGGTTTTTTTTCCGATATTGCGCCGTCAAATAACAAACCAGCATACATGCGTATAGCCATTGCCCAATTGAACTTTCACATTGGCAACTTTGAATCGAACACTGAAAAAATTCTGAGCGCCGTCCAAAAAGCACGCGAGCAGGGAGCGGACCTCGTCTGTTTTAGCGAACTTGCCAGCGTCGGATACCCGGCCCTGGATCTATTGGAATCCCCGGATTTTATTAAAAAGTCCAATGAGTTGCTGGACCGGGTAAGGGAGGCCTCCTCCGGCATTGGCATAGTAATTGGTGCTCCGAGAGTCAATCCGGAACTCCCGGGCAAAAACCTCTACAACAGCGCCTTTTTCTTTGCGGACGGTCAACAACTGGGTTTTGCTGACAAGGCACTCCTGCCCACCTACGATGTCTTTGACGAATACCGCTACTTTGAACCCGGCAAGTCTTTCAACACCATTTCATTTAAGGGGAAAGAGATCGCGCTCACAGTATGCGAGGACATTTGGGATTTGATCCACGAAGATCCCATCTACACCTTCCACCCCATGGATGTTCTGATGAAAAGCAAACCGGATCTGGCGATCAACATTGCCGCATCACCCTTCAGCGAAAAGCAACACGCCAACCGCAAAAAGGTGCTGAAGAAAAATGCGGACCGTTACGGCATTCCCTTTTTCTACGTAAATCACGTGGGTGCACAAACAGACCTGATTTTTGACGGCGGATCACTGGTGACGGGGCCTTCCGGGGAAGTGGCGGATGAAATGCCCTTTTTTGAAGAGTGTGTAAGGACCTACGATTTAGAAAAAATTGTGGAAAATGACGGCATCTCAAAATTTCAATCGACAGACCGAATCACACTGATGCACGACGCCCTCGTCTTTGGGCTGAGGGAGTTTTTTGAAAAACTAGGTTTCAAAAAAGCCATTTTGGGGCTGTCCGGTGGAATAGATTCGGCCCTGACAGCGGCCATTGCCTGTCGTGCACTGGGATCGGAAAATGTACACGGGCTGATCATGCCCTCCGGTTTTTCTTCGGATCACTCGGTGGCAGATGCGCTCGATCTGGCGAAAAGGCTCAATATGAGCAGCGATACCATTCCCATTGGCAAAATGTACGACAATTTCTCCACCGAACTGGAGACCTTTTTTGGAAAAACGCCCTTTGATGTGACCGAGGAAAACATCCAGGCCAGGATTCGCGGTATTTTGCTCATGGCGTATAGCAACAAACTGGGCCATGTCCTTCTCAACACCACCAATAAGAGCGAAATGGCGGTTGGTTACGGCACCCTCTACGGCGACCTCTGCGGAAGCCTGTCTGTTCTGGGCGATGTCTATAAAGGGGATGTATATAAATTGTCAAACTACATCAATCGCGAGGAGGAACTCATTCCCCGCAGCTCCATCCTCAAACCACCCTCAGCCGAGTTGAAGCCGGACCAAAAGGACACAGATTTCCTCCCGGATTACGATGTGCTGGACCCCATTCTAAAAATGATGATCGAGGAGCGTTATTCACTGGATAAAATCATCTCAAAGGGCTATGACCGGGCCGTGGTAGAAAAGGTTTACGGAATGGTCCACCGAAGTGAATTCAAGCGATTTCAGTTGGCACCGGTGTTGCGGGTTAGTAAAAAAGCTTTTGGGTATGGGAGGCGAATGCCGCTGGTGGGGAAGTTTTGAGTGGGGCGAGGCTGGTTGTGATGTGGTGTGATTTGGGCGGTTGATGGTTGATGGCGGATGGCCAGTTTTGAGTTTTTAGTTTTGAGTTTTTAGTTGTTTTTTTGGCGCTACCTTGATGTTGTCGGCAGTATATCTTTATGCATGGATTGTTGATTCTTCCTGTTTTCTCTCTCTCCGTGATCTCCGTTCCACTGTGGTGGACCATTTTTAGTTGTGAATTGGTGAGTCTGCTGATGGGTTATTGGTTAATGGTCCATGGCGGATGGCCAGTTAGGCGTAAGTGCCATGTGAACAAAACAATATCCTAATTCTGAGGGTCTGTAAAATTTGT
>PWJP01000027.1 GCA_003559985.1 Saprospirales bacterium | reverse complement strand
ATCTCCACCAATCCGCTCGAAACCTCTTTTGACCGGGAAGGTGCTGAGCAATGGTTGATTGATTACAGAGATTCTCTCACTGTCTGGCATCAACTGGCCGGGGAAGTAGCGGACAAAGCCGGTCAGGGCGGTGGTACTGACTTTTATGAACCCGGCACAGACCGATTTGATGAGGCTTTTGATGATATCACTACCAGGCTGAACAACGACTCCCTTAATGGAACCCGCTTTTTTGACCGAAGTGCACTTTATCATCTCCACGGTGAGTACAAGTTCAGACCGGATTTTGTCAATGAGTTGGTGGTTGGAGGGAATATCAGATACTATACGCCTGAATCCAGAGGGACAATATTTGATGATGGACCCAATGGGGAGGAGGTCACCAATTTTGAATACGGAATATATGCAGGGGCCACAAGAAGGTTTTTCGAGGAGAACCTGACGGTGAATGCAACCTTGCGAATGGACAAGAACCAAAATTTTGACTACCTCTTTTCTCCGGCGGTGTCAGCTGTTTGGGAAATAGACCAGGGTAGTTTTTTCAGAGTTTCGCTTTCTTCTGCTATCAGAAACCCGACCCTTACGGACCAGTATCTGCGGTTGGATGTGGGACCTGCCATTCTCTCGGGAAATCTCGATGGGGTTAATGATTTGATCACGGTGGAGTCATTTAATGATTTTCGCAGGAGCCTGAACCAGGATGATTTAGAGTTTTTCGATATTGACCCGGTGAGGCCTGAGCAGGTGCGCACCGTTGAAACTGGTTACAGAACGACTTTATTCGATAGGCTTTACATTGATGCCAATTACTATTTCAGTGTCTATACTGACTTTTTGGGCTTCAACATTGGGATTGATGCTGAATTTGATGAAGGGAGCAATTTGCCGGAGCGCATTCGGGTGTTCCGCTATGCTGCCAACTCCGTGGAGCGAGTTACTACCCAGGGATTTTCTGTCGGCATGAATTACTATGTCGGAAGTTATTACAGCATATCCGGAAATTATTCCTGGAACAGGCTGAATACCGATGTAGATGATCCGATAGTACCTGCCTTTAACACTCCGGAGCACAAATTCAATGTTGGTTTCAATGGAAGGGGTATTCCCGTAGGCCGCAATCTGGATTTGGGTTTTGGCGTAAACTACAGTTGGACCGAGGGTTTTTTGTTTGAGGGTTCGCCTCAATTTACCGGGCCAATTCCGTCCTATGGTCTATTGGACGTGCAGGTCAGTGCCGGATTTACGAACTACAATACTACTCTTAAGATAGGGGCATCAAATGTTTTGAACAACAAAGTATTCCACACGTATGGCGGTCCCCGGATTGGAAGGATGGCATATGTCAGCCTCACCTATGATTTTGAAAAATAACAACTTTTATAAATTAAATCTGCCAATTATGAAGAATCTTTACTTAGTGACATTGTTAATCGCCTTTTCAATGACGGCTTTAAAGGCACAGGAGCGATACCTGGAACCCATTTTCGATGATTATCAGGTCGAAACCCTGGTTTACGCTACCAATATTTCGGTACTGACCGGTGTGCCTGAGCCCATCGACCTCGAGATGGATGTTTATACACCGGTCGGTGATACGGCTACAAACAGGCCGGTATTTCTCTATTTTCACACCGGAAATTTTCTGCCACGTCCACAAAATGGTTCAGTTGCTGGGACAAGGACAGATTCTACGGTGGTAGAAATGGCTTCCCGGCTAACCCAACTGGGCTATGTAGTTGCTGTTGTCCAATATAGAAAGGGATGGAATCCCATCGGAAATCTGGACGACCGTATTGGAACCCTGTTGAACGCTGCTTACAGAGGTATTCAGGATGCAAGGACAGCGGTGCGTTTTTTGCGAAAAGATGTGGTGGACGATGGAAACCAATTTGGAATTGATCCCGACAACATGGCATATATCGGTCAGGGTACCGGAGGATATATTTCCTTTGGTGCGGCCACCCTCGATCAGTACGAAGATATTTTGATCCCCAAGTTTTTCGGACCTGACTTAACCGGTGATGGGAACCCAGATCCTTATGTGATCCCTCAAATTCACGGAGATCCTTTTGGTGTAACAGATGCTCAGGCCAGTCTGGCCAATAATGTCACTTTCGATGATGGTACTCCTATTTCCTCTGATGTCAAACTCACTATCAATATGGGTGGGGCCATGGGGGATACTTCGTGGATCAGTGAAAACAACCCCCCTATGATTTCCTTTCACGTACCTACTGACCCCTTTGCACCTTATTTGGAAGATGTTTTGATCGTACCTACTACCGGTGATTTGATAGTAGAGGTGCAGGGTTCTTATTTAGTGCAACAAAAAGCGAATGAGTTGGGACTCAATGATATATTTATTGATGCTGAACTCGATGACGTATTTTCTCAGGCCGCTAATGAGCTGAATGACGGACTGGAGGGATTGTATCCACTTATCCGCCCAATATGGACAAATCCTTTAAATCAAGAACCATCACCGGAAAATGCCCCCTGGGAATGGTGGGATGAAGCGGTGTGGTCTCAGGTACCGCACCCTAATTGCCCGGATGGTTTGCCATTAGAGCAATGCAATTTCCATGTGATGAGCTGGCTCAACAATCAGGATATGAGTGCTGAAAAAGCGCAGACCTATATTGATACCATTATTGGTTACATTGTACCCCGGGCATTCCT
>PWJP01000193.1 GCA_003559985.1 Saprospirales bacterium | reverse complement strand
GGTGATACCCGTCAGGGAGAGAGCATTGACATAACCAGATTCAACCTCGGTGGAGGCGTCTTTTTGACCGACAATATTTTGACCAAAATCGAATACGTGCACCAGGAGTACGATGGATTTGACTCCGGATCAGTTTTTCACGGAGCTGAATTTCATGGCCTGGTTCTCGAAGCAGTTATTTCATTTTGAGATAGTTTGCAAGCCATTAAATTCATAAGCTGATTGTTCCCGGCCAGGCCTTTGAAAGAGGTCGGGTCGGGAATTTTTCTGTAAGGGAATTCATTTGAAGACATAGCCCGGGATTGCAATAATTTATGGCCCATGTAATGAGTTAGTGATAATAAATCTACTTTGACTTGCTTTAAACCCGATAGTTTTAGAAAAGCAACAAGCCATTGATCGATGATAAAATCATCTTTTTTTCTCGCTATTTTACTTCCCCTGATCGGCATCACTACCGGGAATATGGAAGATGTTGAGGCCAAATGGAAGGTCTCGGGAACCAGCAGAGTAGTGGTTGAGGGCCAGTCCAATGTCAATGAATTCAAATGTGTCACTATCAGATACGAGGGGGATGATGTCCTTACCCAGCGGAACGACAATGCATCCGGGAAAAGAATCCTGGAGGGGTCCATCAATATGAAAGTAAAGAGTTTTGACTGCGAAAACCGCATAATGACCAGAGATCTTAGAGAGACTCTTAAAGAGGATGCCTATCCGGAAATCACCGTAGATGTGGTATCTATAGCCCTGCCGGAGAAGGATGGAAAAAACCACAAAGTCGACGGGGAAGCTGAAATTACTCTGGCCGGTGAAACAAGACTGATGGATTTCACCTGGGAAGTTTCTTATCCGAATTCCAAAAAGATCAGGTTGTCGGGAAACCGGGAAATAAGGTTCAGCCAGTTCAACATCGAGCCTCCCACTAAAATGATGGGTATGATCCGTGTTAAGGACACACTGATGGTTGATTTTGACCTGGTACTTGATATCGCCGATCCAAATGGAACTAGCATGTAGTGTGAATCAATCTGGTTTGCAGCTTTTATTAAAGCCGGAGTCATTCCTCCTTTCTCACCGAAGTGCTCTTTAGCAGGCTTTTGTAAAATGAAGGTATTTTTTCCAATCCTTCCACAGAAATGCGCTCGTCAACACCATGGATTCTGTTCAAATCCTCACTTTCCAGCACCATGGGTGCAAAGCGGTACACATCAGCGGAAATGTCTGTATAATGGCGCGCATCGGCCACGGCATTCATCAGGCTGGGAGCAATGATGGCCTCCGGGAAAACTTTTCCTATTGAACTTTTTATTTGTTTGTAGGCTTCACTTTCAGCGGATGAAAGAGGTGAGGGGTCGCTGTAGAGCTGTGTTTTTTCAAAAGTAAATCTGGGGTCATCGATGGTTCTTTCAATGTGGTTCATCACATCCTCGATGGTCTGCCCCGGTAAGATTCTAAAATTTACCGTGGCTTCAGCCTGTCCCGGAATCACATTCTCTTTACTGCCCGCTCTCACAATGGTCGGCGCTGTGGTTGTGCGCACTATGGAGGCGGTGGACGGATCCCCGAGCAGATTATTCAAAAATAAGCCCTCGAACAACCAGAGATTGGCAATGATTACACGCGGTACAAATCCCATTTCAGGGCCGACTTTTTGAAAAAATGCCCTTACCGGTGGTGTCAGCGAGGGGTTCATTTGGTTGTTTTGCAACTTCATAATGGCCTCGCTAAGTAGTGAAATAGCCGATTCCTTCCCCGGAAAAGCCGAGTGTCCACCTTCTGCCTGAACAGTAATTTTCACCGAAACAAACCCTTTTTCTGACAAACCGATCAAAGCCACATCTCTCTCCACGCCCGGTACAATTCCCCGGGTGACCACAAGACCTTCATCCAGGGTAAAATCCAGGGTTACGCCTTCTTTTTTCAAATGATCGGCAATGGCGCGGGCGCCCATCATTCCACCTATTTCCTCGTCGTGTCCGAGGGCGAGGTAAATATCCCTGTTTGGAACGTATCCTCTTTCCAAAAGTCGTTCCACCGCTTCCATGACTCCTATTACGGATTGTTTGTTGTCAAGTGACCCTCTGCCGTAGAGGTAGCCATCTGCTATTTTTCCGGAAAATGGCGGGTGAGACCACTGCGTTAGTGAATAGTCTTCAGCAGGCACTACGTCGTAATGGGCGGCTAAAAGCAGTCCTTTTTTTTCTGACTTTCCAAAGGCATCCCACCGGTACAGTAGGCTCAAATCATTTATTTTGGTGAGTTCCAGCTCACTGTGGATGAGCGGATACTCGCTTTTCAGAAAATCCAGGAATGCGATGAATTCGGCGGTGTCTATTTCAGTGGGGTCATCCTGTGAAACGGTTTCAATGGTGATGGCTTTGCTCAGCCTTTCAGCCATTTGGGGGAACTCCCAAAGCCGGGATTCCCGTATTTCGGCTGGTTTAGATTTTTCCAAAGAAAGTGTATTAACTGTCAATATCACGACAAGTAAAGCCAGAATTGCGAGCAATAAAAACCCGGCCCATTTCAGTATCTTTGTCATCCGTTGGTTGTTTTTGCAGATTGATCACGGTTGAGGGTATCCCTATCAACAAAAATCGCAATAATTCATTGTTTAAGGGTAATTCATTGGAACTATTTAGTAGAAAAGTGAGAAAATGGACACAATTGATGTAGCAGTG
>PWJP01000010.1 GCA_003559985.1 Saprospirales bacterium | reverse complement strand
AGTGCTTTTGTTTCGTCTCGTTGGATTACTGGTCTTTAACACGATATTAAGAAATGAAAAAAGGTGTATATTTGACCAAAATTAACCCTTTTGTCATGAAGCAAGTCTCTACAATTTCATTGCTCATCGGTCTTATGATTCTCTTCCCGTTAATTCTCTTTTCTCAATCAGTCCTCTTTGTCAATGGCGAGGCCACTGGAAATAACACAGGATATAATTGGCAAAATGCCTTTACAGATCTGACGGATGCAATTGAAGCAGCTTCTGAAGGCGATGCAATATGGGTGGCTGCCGGCACTTATCTGCCCGGGGGAGATGACCCGACTCCTCAATCCACTTTTCTCATCGACAAAAACATTGAGTTGTACGGCGGATTTTCCGGAGTGGAAGAAACCCTCAATGAGCGCGATATTGAAGCGAATGAGACCATTTTGAGTGGGGATATTAACGGAGATGATATCGACCTGGATTTTTTTCAGAATAAGGAGGACAATGTCTGGCATGTGATGTTCATAACTGAGGTAGTTGACAATCGCACCGTCATCGATGGTTTTACCATAAGGAATGGAAGGGCTTTGGGCGCTGATGGAGAGGGAGATGACAGACGTGGAGGGGGTATTTTGACCTATGGTGCTCCCGTTGTCCGAAACTGTCAGTTTATACAAAATTACGCCTGGTTTGGCGGTGGTTTTTACCCCAGGACGAATACGGCCAGCGGATTTAGATTGATAGATTGTTCTTTTAAAAACAATTGGGGCGGCAGTGGTGGCTCAATGTACATGGTTTCCCTTACAGATGGTCTGATTGCCGGATGTTTGTTTGAGGGCGGGCGTGCACAAAACTCGGGTGGAGGCATTTATATTCAAAGTGCAGAGGGCGAGGTGGTTGATACGGAGTTCAGAGACAATATTGCAGTGGAAGGACGTGGAGGTGCAACCTACGTCACAGGTTCCACAGTGGAATTTACTGAATGCCAATTCAATCAGAATCTCAGTCTGACCAGTACGGCAGGTGGTATTCATTTTCAGGACTCTGAATACACCATTACATGGTCGGAATTTACCGGTAACTCAGGTAACTGGGGAGCTGCTGTGACCACTTACGGAGAGGAATCCTTCGGGCAAATTTTGCAATCCATCTTCAGGAGCAATACTTCAGAAGTAAGTGGCGGGGCTTTGAGTATTGGTTTTATGGGAAGTGTATTTGTGGATGATTGTGAGTTCTTTGGCAACGCTGCGAATTTTGGCGGGGCTGTTTTTTTGCAAAACGATTTCTCGGAAATTGAAATTAGGAATTCGCTGATAGAAGAAAATGAGGCATTTAACTCCGGGGGAGGCATTCACGGCTCTTCGGGTCAGTCGGTCAGCCTGTACAATGTACAGATATTCGGCAATACGGCCGCCCGTTTTGGTGGGGGCATCAACCTGTCACAGGATTCCCTGAATATTGCCACCCTGACCATGGACCGCTGTGAGGTCCTTGCAAATACTGCCGGGGAGCAGGGAGGTGGTATCAACCTCGTGGATAATGACGCCATGATTGTCAACTGCCTTTTCGCTTTCAATCTGCTGCAATTCCCGGGCCCCGGCGGAGCTATTTCCAATAACAGCACCATTGCAGAAGGAGCCAATGTCACCCTGGTAAATTCAACGCTTGCAGAAAATTCTGCCACAATTGGAGCAGGAATATCAAACTGGACGACAGATACGTCCGTGGCTTTGGTCATTCTTCAAAACACCATTTTACACCATCCAATTGGAGATGACTATGAAATTGAAGACGGTCAACCCTCGGTGATTTCCCTCGGGGGAAATTTCAGTTCAGACAACAGCCTTCAGACGGTATTGAACCATGACAAGGACTTGCTGCTCCCGGACCCGTTTTTCGAGAGTTCCAATGTACTTGACTTCGCTCTGAGTAGCGAAAGCCCCTGCATTAATCACGGAGTCAATGACGGTGCCCCCGATGTGGACCTGGCAGGCAATCCCAGAACCGGGAACGTGGACCAGGGTGCCTTTGAATACCAGGGACCGAATTCTGTCCGCGACTATGAGAGCCTCACCGGAAACTTTAATCTGTACCCCAATCCCACAGTAGATTACATCCGCCTGGAAGCTGAGTTTGCCGGCAGTGGAATGCTGGATATCCGGATTTACGATACTCAGGGTCGATTGGTAATTCAGGAAAAAGCTGCCATCACGGAGGGAAATTTCTCCATACCGCTGTCTGTAGATATCCTTACTCCGGGCAATTTCTTTGTCCAGGTCTTGTTGGATGGACGGTCAGCGGGCGTTAAGAGTTTTGCAGTGGGTAGATAGGTTTTTAAGAGTACAAAGTTTTGAAAGTACAAAGTTTTGAAAGTGTAAAGTTGAAAGGGTTTATTTAATTTCGAATGACGAATAGTTTAATTACGAATTGGGGGTTTCGGGCGAGAATTCTGTGGTTTTGGCAGGAATGAGGGATTTTAGGGTGATTCGTTATGTAGGATTTTGGTTCACGCGGAGATATTATTTGAAAATAGAAATGTTGGAAATATCTGTAGATACGCACGGCCGTGCGTATTTGTCCAACCAATCCAATGCAAATCCTACAATCCTGAACACGCAATGCATTGCGTCCGATACACAGTTCTATTCCTTCAATAGGGTCGTTTTTATAATCATGTCACCCCGGGTTCCTTTCTAACGGATGGTCTATATTACATGGACAAAAAAAATCCGTGAAATCCGTCTAATCCATTTAAATCCGTAATTCAGACAATGTGCGAATTGGTTTCCCCCCCAAGCGTCGCCTGCCCCTCTAATGCTTTGGGGGGGGGTGGGTGGCTAAGGCGCAAAGAAAGACGCAAAGGAACTTTTTTCCCAGAAAAATCCTCAGAAAACAACAATCCCTGCAATTAGAATAATTGCCGGCCACATCAAGGTAGCGGTTTCAACAGGCCATCCGCCAATTGCCTTCAACCAATTACCGCTTGGTCCACCACAGGGGAACGGAGATCACAGAGAGTGAAAATTGGAAGAATCTACAACCCCTGGATAAAGATTTACCGCCAACTAATTCGAGGTGGCGCTCTCAAAAAGGCATCGGCCATCAACCATCGGCCAATAACCGTCACCAGACTCACCAATTCACAACTGAAACAGGTCCACTACAGGGGAACAGAGATCACGGAGAGTGAAAACTGGAAGAATCTACAACCTCTGGATAAAGATTTACTGCCGACTAATTCGAGGTGGCGCTCTCAAAAAGCCATCGGCCATCAACCATCGGCCAATAACTATCACCAGACTCACCAATTCACAACTGAATAAAGATTCACTATTCACGACTGAAGCTCCTCTCCCTGCCAGCCATTTTCACTTAAGTAGCGGGCGAAGACGTGTTGAAAGCCGTGGGTGCAAATAATTCGCTCGGCTCCGGTTGCTTTTACTGCTTTCAACAATCCCGGCCAATCGGCGTGGTCGGAAAGCACAAAGCCCCTGTCCACTCCGCTTCTTCGTTTGGCGCCTCTCACTGCGGCCCAGCCCGATGCAATGGCTTTTTCGGCATTTTTGAAAACCTTTGACCAGTGTTCTGAAAAGCCCGATGGGGAGATGATGACCATGCTACCGGGGAAGTCGGTGGATTTGAGGTGGTTGGAAAGGGGCCGGGTTCTTTTGAGGGCGTGTCCGTCTCTCCTCACGGCATTGTTCATATCCTGTACCGCCTGGTGGCAGAAAATGGTACCCTGCACATCTTCGAGTCCCTTAATCAGCCGCTGGGCTTTTCCCAGTGAATAGGCTTGCAATACAGAGATTTTACCCTGGCTGCGGTTTTTCTCCCACCATACCTTTATATCACCCATTATTTCTTTTTGAGTGGGCCATCGATAAACGGGCAGTCCAAAAGTACATTCGGTGATAAAAGTGTGGCATTTCACCGGTTCGAATGGAGTGGATAGCCCATCGGATTCGGTTTTGTAATCCCCGGAATACACCCACACTTCGCCTTTTCGCTCCACCCTTATTTGAGCAGAACCCGACACATGACCGGCCGGGTGGAATGAAAATTTCAGTCCATTGATAAAAAAGGGTTCGCCATAGGGGTAAGCGGTGAAATTTTCAGGGCCGATGCGCTTTTTAAAAACCTCGATTGAATCGGCCGGTATGATGTATTTGCCCATGCCGTATCTGCAGTGGTCTGCGTGCATGTGAGTTATGATTGCTTTGTCCACCTTGCCAGTAGGGTCCATCCATACGCCGGCCTCACTTACGTACAGTCCCTTTTTAGTCTTCCTTATCAAATCCTGCATGGTGGTAAAATCTGAGCCTGTCCTTTTGGGTGGCTGAAAAAATGGATTTCAACGGGTACTTTTAAACAGAAGAACTGCAGTTTAATCCTCTTTGTTCTTCTTTTTCTCGTCTTCCTTTTTCCCTATTTTCCCTTCTCGGAAATCGCGAAATTCGTCAAAGGCTGTTTTTTTCCAAAGAGGGACTCCGTCTTCGTAGGCTGCCCTACCGATAATATGGGCTGCGATGGGCGAGGTGATTAGCAGAAAGACAAAAATTGCGGAGGCCTTGAGTGCCACATCCACGTCATTGAAATAAATGGCAACACCCACCATGATACAGGCCACGCCCAATGTAGCCGCTTTGGTAATGGCCGATACCCTGATGTAAAAATCAGGTAGTCTGACCACTCCGATCGCTGAGATCAAAATAAACAATACCCCGATTATGATTACTGCTGCACTTGCTAATTCGATCATTTCTTTGGTTTGTGACTTTTCTTCATGTAATAGGCGAATGCTACAGCACCGAGAAACAATATCAACGACAGTATGATGGCTGCATCCAGGTATGAGGTAAGACCGGTAATCAGGGAGTAAATGGCGATCATGCCGATTGTAATAGTGCCGATAAGGTCAAATGCGATAACCCGGTCCGGCAGGGATGGTCCGATAATAATGCGGATAAACACCAATACGGCCGAAAAACTCAGGACGATCAGCGCGAACAACAAAACCATGTAATACCAACTCATCTTGTCACCTCCAGTAATCTTTTTTCAAAACCAGTTTTCAATTCTTCCTTTATCTTCTCAGCCGTCATTTTTTTAAAATAGATGGCGTGTACAAAGAGGTATTTTCTGTCTTCACTCAATTCGAGACTCAGGGTGCCCGGAGTCAGTGATATCATATTGGCCAGTATGGTTATTTCCAGGTCGGTCTTTGCATCCAGTGGCAGGGCAACTATGCAGGGACGCAGGAGCGTAGTGGGGGTAATCACATCATATGCCACCCGAATGTTTGCCATCACCAGTTCCTTGATAAAGTAAACGATCAAATTTATCAGGCGGGGTAATTTCCTGCCGTACTTTTTATTGACCAGATAGCTTACAGGCCATAGAATACTGAACATCACCCAGGTCCAAAAGAACAAATTGATGGCTGTGGCTCCCCAATTCATAAAGTTGAGAAACTGTAAGGCCAAAATGATGGCCAGGGCGATATGTGGTATTATCCAAATCATTGAGCTACTCCTAATACATTCACAATATAAATTTCAGGATTCAACAGTTGTTCAGCGGTCATTTCGGCAAAGTAAAAGATGGGTTCTGCCCAAATTGCCACCCCAACACTCATAACGGTAATGGCAACCACAGGAAGCAATACCTGACGGTTTATTCCTGCCCGCTCTTTTTTCAAGGTCTCCACCTCCAAATTTGTTTCATCCTCGGGTTTTTTCTTCCAAAAAACTTCGTTCCAAATCTTAGACATGGAGTAGAGTGTCAAAAAACCCGTGGCCAATGCGACCAGTACCAAAAAGTAAGCGTCACTCACCAGACCTGCCTTTACCAGTGCAAATTTTGCCCAAAAACCGCTTAGTGGCGGAAATCCTGCAAGAGAAAAGGCAGAGATTACAAAGAGTAAGGCCAAAAAGGGATAGGTGTGGTAAACACCACCCAGCTTTTTCAACTCATAACTCCCCTTTAGTCTGTTTACGATTCCGCTTATTAAAAACAGGTTGGTTTTCACAAAAACAATGTGAATGATAAAATACACTACACCTGTGATGGCCAGTTTGGTGCCAATTGCCAAACCCATGATCAAATAACCAATCTGGCTGATGATATGGACACTGAGTATTTTTCTGAATTCCATTTGGGCCGCCGCTCCGAGTACACCGATAAACATGGTGGTCGCTGCGGTGAATATCAGCAGATTGTCCAGGAAGAGGCTTTCGTGGGTAAAAATCAGGGTAAAAAACCGAATAAATGCGTAAACACCCACTTTGGTGAGCAGTGCTGCAAATATAGCTGTGATCGCCACTGGGGGAGTGTGATAGGAGGCCGGCAACCAACTAAAAAGCGGAAAAACTGCGGATTTAACCCCAAAGGCGATGAAGAAGAAAACCGCCGCAAGGGTAATGAGTCCTTCGTCGGGTACGCTGTTTATCCTCAGGGCAATGTCGGCCATATTTAGCGTGCCTGTCAATCCGTACAATACACCAATTCCGGCCAGGAAGAAAATGGAGGCCATGATGTTCAATGTCACATACTTTATAGCCCCTTCCAGTTGAGCCTTGGTATTTCCCAGTGCCATCAGTACAAATGAACTGATAAGCATGATCTCAAACCAAACGTAGAGGTTAAAGATATCCCCTGACAAAAACGCCCCACTGACACTGAACAATAGGAAACTCATCAGTGGGAAAAAGCCGAATCGCATACGTGCCCGGTCCATGTCCCCCAGCGAGTAAATGCCGACAGCAAGTCCCATTATCCCTGTGAGTAGCACCATAAAAGTGCTGAGATAGTCCGCCACCAGGCTGATTCCAAAGGGTGCGTCCCAACCTCCGGATTGCAGGGTGATAACCTCGTTTTCCAGAACAGAGCGCATCAGATTGATGGCCGCCAGCGTCATCGCAATGGTGCTGATGAGAAAGACGACCTTTTGCCGTTTCACATCCATCCAAAAGAAGAGACTGAAAATCCCCCCCAACAATGGAATCAATAATACCAGTAACAATTCATTCTCCATCAATCGTCAAGTCTGTCAGTCGTGTTTAAATCATCCAGATTGTCCGTGGCTACTATTCGGTATCCCACTTTTATCAAAACAATGGCAAATGCCTGTATTCCAAATCCGATCACTATGGCGGTCAATACGAGTGCCTGAGGCAGGGGGTCTGCGTAGGGTTCCACCAGTGCTTCAGCACCCTCGGGCACCAATGGAGGGGCCCCACGGGTAATGCGGCTGATGGTGAACAGCATCAAATTGGAGGCGTAGCCCAAAATGATAAGGCCGATAATCAGCTTTACAAAACTCTTGTGCAGCACCAGATAAACTCCTCCGGCGTACAATCCTCCTATCAGAAATGGCAGTACATCTTCCATGTCATTCCTCCCAAAGTGAAAAAATTATTTTCAAAACCGTTCCTCCTACAAGCAGATACACTCCTATGTCAAATAATATCGGCGTGCCAGGTTTACCCATGATCGGGACTTCTAGCTCCTCCAGCCAAAGACCCGTCTTATATGTCTCGCCGGCTATTACTGGTATCAATCCACTCACTACTGCGAGTAAAAGACCGAGTGCAATCAAAAATATGGGCTTCAGCTTAAATCGGCGCCTCGTTCTTTCCGCCCCGTAATTTATGGCGTAAAGGGCGAATCCGGTCGAGGCAACCAGGCCGGCTACAAATCCACCACCCGGAGCATTGTGCCCGCGAAACAGCAAGTAGAGCGAAAACAGAAAAAACAACGGGATCAATACTCGGATTCCGGCCGAAAGTATCACTGAGTTCATATCGCTTCCTCCTTATCGTTTTCTGTGGTAAATTTGATCAATCCGTATATTCCCACCGCAGCAATTCCCAATACAACGATCTCTCCCAAAGTATCCAGTGAACGGAAATCCACCAGGATTACATTCACTACATTTCGTCCCATGCCCAGCGGATAACTCGACTCCGCAAACCAGGCCTTGAGATGAGAATCGAGGGGATAGCTGGTGATGAGCATCACTATCCAGGTCATTATAGCACCAAAAAGGGCCGAAACCAGGAAATAACGGAATTTTATAAATCCCTCGTCAAATATAAGGTAGTGCGGCAGTTTCCACAATACGAGCACAAACAACACCACGGTGAGCGTCTCAATCAATATTTGCGTCATGGCCAAATCCGGAGCACCGAAAATGATGAATACAAAAGCCACTCCATATCCAACGACACCCAGCATGGCAATGGCGAGCAGTCTCGATTTTGCTACGACTGTGTAAAAACAGGCCACGATCATCAGTACACCAATTACTATATCGTACACCCTGAAGTCACTCCAAAGCACTTCAATATTAGGTATGCCAAAATCCTGGAGAACGATTAGTGCCAGCACACAAAAGGTGCCCACCATCATGGAAATGTAAACCCGCAGATAGCCGTTTTGAACCTTTTGCGTGACATTTTTTGCCAGTTCAGCAAGGCTGTCCATGGTCTGTTTGTAGGCGTAAGAGGGCTTGATTTTATCCGAAATTTCAATCATCGACATCAGCCGGGGATTGTAATACACAAAGGCAAAGGCGGCAATGCCGGCCACCAGTGTCGTCATACTCAAGATCAATTCTGTATTGATCCCGTGCCAAAGTTTCATATTCAGTGGTTCATTTCCGGGGAAAACCACCTGTGACGCCTGGTCCAAAAGCGGATTTATCAAACCGCTGAATACGCCCAGTAATATGGATAACACAGCGAGCACAGCCGGCCCTGCAAGCATGGTGATGGGTGCCTCGTGTGGCTTGATTTTTAGTTTGTTGCGCCTGCCGAAAAATACCATATACGAAAGCATTCCGGCCGCTGCCACGAATAACATTCCGGTGATGAAAAAGGCCGAGGTCGTCAGTGGGGAATTGACTACCATCCCGATGGTGGATTCATAAGAATATTCTTTGCTGATGAACCCAAAAAGCGGGGGAATACCCGCCATGGATAAACAGGCTACCACTGCCGCCGTGCCCGTTACCGGCATCTGTTTAAACAACCTGCCCAGTTTGCGGATATTTCTGCTGCCCGTCTCGTGATCCACTATGCCCGCAACCAGGAATAGACACCCCTTGTAAAGGGCGTGGGCCAGTATAAAAATCACGGCGGCTTTTATGGCAATGCCGGTTCCAATACCCAGCAGCATTACCAGTAAACCCAGTGCGCTGACCGTGGTGTAGGCCAAAATTTTCTTTAAATCAGTTTGCATGACGGCGATCATGGAGCCCAGGACCATGGTGATGCCTCCGAAAATAAGCAGCAATGCGTGCCATCCATCGGCTCCATTGAATACCGGACTCACTCGCGCCAGCAGATATACCCCGGCTTTTACCATGGTGGCAGAGTGAAGATAAGCACTAACCGGAGTGGGTGCAGCCATCGCTGAGGGCAACCAGAAGTGAAAGGGGAATTGGGCCGATTTTGTAAAACAACCAATGATGATGAGCAACATGGCTGCGGTGAAAAGTCCGCTCTCGGCCAGTTCATCTCCGCGTTGTACCAGTTCGGACATCTCCATACTACCTCCGCCGATCCCCAGCAAAATCAGACCCGCCAGTAAGGCAAGGCCGCCACCTGCCGTGATCAGCAAAGCTTCAAGGGCAGATTTTCGAGACTCCTTGTCCTCGTGGTGATAACCGATGAGAAAATAGGAGCTGAAACTGGTCAACTCCCAAAAGATAAAGAGGCTTATGATGTTGTCAGAAAGTACCAGGCCGAGCATGGACGCCATGAACAAAACCAGGGACATGAAAAATCGGTCGGTCTTTGGCATGCCTTTCATGTAGGTCCCTGCATAGGTCAATACCAGTGCACCTATCCCCGTGATGAGCAGTGCGAACAGCATGCTCAACCCATCCAGGTGGAAGGACAGAGAAATGCCCATGGTAGGCACCCAATCCCAACTTGAGGAGACCACATCGCCACCCGACACACTCCCGAATTGGGTCATCAGCCATACAAAGGCTGCCGCCGGATACAGAGCGAGCACCATCCCGGTATTACCTTTGAAAATTCGGTATATCGCCGGGACGAAAAATGCCAATACTACTCCTGTAAGTACGATTGTTAACATATGGGCACAAAGAAACTAATTCTACCTGATATCCCGGGCTGTGGTAACAAGTTTTTTGTTCGATTCACCCGGTAATAGATTTTATACGAAATATCTAATGAATATTTTGATGCCGGGGTTTAATCCAAAGGCAGGTTTCGGGGGAATTAATGGTTTTTGAAAGGGGGGATTCGGGGCTAGCGGACAGGTTTTGAATAAATTTCCGTGTAGGGACGCAATGCCTTGCGTCCGCTACATGGTTCTAATCTGTTGCATAAGGCGTTTTTCAGAAAGTTGATAATGACCCACTCCCCAACCCTTTGGCGGATCAAGACAAAAAGTAATAGAGATTGGATTGAAATCGGTTACATTTTAAACAGGGAGAGATTATGATTAGAATGACACAAAAATTTTTATGGTCATTTCTTGAGATTGTCATAGGTATTTCAGCCGAAATAAAGTCCAATGCAGAATGAGGTAAATGGACCCGCAACCTTTTCTGATGGGTTTAAATTGGGCATTCTCGACAACAAAGAGAGATGGGCAGTCAAATTGATGTACTTTAACCCAGCTTTTTTTAACACTAAAGGGCATTACTCCTACTCGGACTTCTGGTTTTCCACTTCCAAAAAAGAGCGGAAGGCTACAAATTTATCTTTGTAACGATCAATATGGGATTTTTGGAGAGCAGGTGCGTGGTTGTTCATGTAGTCTTCCAGGGCCTTTTTGTTGT
>PWJP01000143.1 GCA_003559985.1 Saprospirales bacterium | reverse complement strand
AGCTTCTAGCGTTCCAATTCGCCCCGGAGTGTGCCCCGACGTTCCGACCTCTGACCTCGTAAATTGTGCCGTCGTAGTCAATCCAGAAGTCATACCCTAAACCGTTCCATCCTAAAGTGTCCCTGTGGTATCGGTGGTTCGCCTCCATGGTGCCCGTAGATGCTGGGTGGTGGCAGATTATCTTTTCGATTTTCTGCGTAATCGGCGTCATGGGGTTTCGCCAGTCAAGGCCGTTTGGTAATATTCTCATAAATTTTCCTCCCTATTTCAATTTCTTTTCAATTCTTTCCAAGGTCTTGCAGACATCGTTAATGGCCCCTAGCTTGTCCGCTAAATCCAACAATAATTTCTTTAGGCACTCCTCCCGGACATCGCTCTTTCTCTCTCTTGCGTCATTTCTAAGGTCGGACTGTTTTTTCTCCCACATGACATAAAATAACATCGCCACGAAAAGAACCGCCCAAATGCCTTGTCCTGCCGCTTGCTCTACAATAATTCCCTCTAGTGCCATTAAGCGCGTCCCCCTGACCTATGCGAAATTTGAAACTTATACTATAATGAAACTGCAGGTATCTGCGGTGCATCGCAGAAGGGGCCATCCTGACCGGCCCCCGGCCTGCTACCATGAGCTATGTTATTGGCGTGTTGTCAGTCGCCGTTGTCTTGGTGTCGTCAGGGTGGACAACGCCCCGCCATCCCTTATAGTTATTGCCCCTAAAGTTTATGTCGCCTGAATTATCAGTATTGTAATTTATGCTTTGAGTGGTTGCAACAGAGCCAAAAACATTGTTATATATATCTGCATAGCCTGTCCCTCTAAGCCTAAAAAAATTACCTGTGGGCGCAACGGTGTGTGTAACTGTGCAATCGTGCATATAGAACTTGTGGCTTGTTATTGCGGTAGGAGCGGAAAACACAGCCCCTCCACTGTTATCCACATTAATTATGTCTAGATTCTTCAGCGTTACAGAAACATGCCCATCTAGGCGAGCTAAACGGTCTGCCCCGCCATCTATAGTGCCACCGTCAATAGTCAATGAGCCCCTAGAATAGTTAGATGCCCCAACAGCTCCAATGCTCATATCATAATTTTTAATGTCAACATTTTTAACTATTATTTTCTCATTACCAGTAGCAATCGTATGATAACCTGCTGTGCCGTATCCTAAAAGGTTGAAAATGCGACTTCCATGTGCCCCATCTATAGTTACGCCATCGAAAACAACATTGTTACCATATGCCCCCGAAGCTATTGCGCCTCTAGTGTCTTTAAATGTAACATTTTCCATTAAGAAGTTTGTAACGCCACCAACATCGCTACCGTTGAAACATACGGGCGCTCCAATGCCCCCCTCTAAATAAACATTCTTGATATGAACATCTTTGAAATGATGTCTGAAATAAAGATGGTGAGCTTTAGTATTACCTTTATCTAGCCAAGGCATTACAAAGTGCCAATTTTCTCCGTAAAAACCATCTGTGCCACCGCAAAAGATAGAGTTATGCACATAAGTTTCCATATCTGTCCCGTAAGTTGCCACATTAGTTATTGTTATATTCTCATTATTTCGGACGGGAACACCGCCACTATAAGCAGCCCTTAGATTAATCAGATACTCTAGTCCTTCTCCTGTAACATTGTCAATAATTATATTTCTGTTTCCTCTCCCTGCAATAGCCTGAATATTAGAGGACTTTTCTCCTGTTCCACTACTTTCTAATGAGCGTGTTTCCGTATGCTTTGATTTAAAGTGAAAACCCTTTATCTCGATATCATCGACCATTTGAATATGGAAAATACTTTTCATATGGTTAGTTCCTGCGAAGGGATAAGGTTGTGCAATTATTAGTGTTTCGTCACCCTTATATGAAATGCCGCTTTTCAATCTTATCCGCTCTGTTACATAATAACCCTTTTTTGTTTTTGGAAAATAAACCGTTTCTCCTGCCTTTGCACTATCTATCACATTTTGAATGGCAGTTACATCATCAGTTATCCCATCTCCCTTTGCCCCAAAATCAAGGATATTTATAAACCCTGAGGGTAACTTCGGTTCCGAGGGAGATTCAGAGCCCGGTTCCGAGGGAGATTCAGAGCTCGGTTCCGAGGGAGATTCAGAGCTCGGTTCCGAGGGAGATTCAGAGCCCGGTTCCGAGGGAGATTCAGAGCCCGAGGAATTTGCCCCGTTTTTCAGGGATTCTTCCACAGCTTTGCTTACTGCAAGCTCCCCACCCAATATGGTATAATTTGATATTTCATTTTCTTTAATTAACTCTAATACTCCAAAGGGAATGCTGCATTGTTTTACTAGAAGTGCTGCAGCACCATCTTTAGCCGCCAGTACCGAACCGGTAAGGCCATCAGGAAAGTTAAGTCCTGTAGTGACAACAACCTTTTCAGTGCTTAATTCTGTCTCTTTAATAATACTTACTGCAGTATCAAAAGCAGTCTGACCCCAGATTCTCTTAGGATTAGGAAGTTGGTTGTAAACAAACTGACCGACTGCTAGTTCTCCACCTACTACAATAGTTTTCTTGAAATGTTTCAGTGCCTCTGCTGTCTCTTTAGGAAGAGTATCTTTTGTGGAAAACAGAATCGGATATCCCTGTATTGCTGCATATGGAGCAATAGCTAAGGAATCAGGAAAGTTCAACCCCGTAGCAACAATCGCTGTGCTGGGCCTGCCTAGTTCTTGTGCAATCTTT
>PWJP01000019.1 GCA_003559985.1 Saprospirales bacterium | reverse complement strand
TTGGAAGATCAAAATCTAGTTTTGATAGGAGAACCGCCAGCATTGCCCTGGAATCAGACCTGAGAGATAATCTCAATGTGAATGCCCGTCTGTTTTACTATTCAACCAAAAACAGGTCTCTTAATTCTTTTGGATTGGGATCTGTTTTGTTCAACTCGCTTAATATGGCACCAACCATTGACAAGGGCGTGGATGACTTAACAGGGGAGATAAATCTCGGAAATGAGGTGGTCAATCCATTGACTCAGATCAGGAACACTCACAATGAATCCAGAACCAATCGACTCAGCGGTACCGTACAACTCAAGTTTGACTATGCACCCAATCTGGATATTCAGGCGAGAATGGGTTTTAATTCCGCTCTGACACAAAATCGAGATTTTTTCCCGGTATTTAATTACGGGCCAGGCAAGGTATTTAACCGGTTAGAGGATAACATGGTGACGCAGGGTAAGATAAATGACAATGACTACACATTTGACCTTTTCAACACCTACAGAAACATAATTAATGACCGCCACGATATTGTTTTCACCCTGGGTATGACCGTTTTCAAGCAATACGGTGAGGGCTTGTTCGGCTCATCCATAGGTGTTCCAGCCAACTCTTTCGACTTCGCTGATCTGAGTGTGGCTACGGGCTCAGGAGACAACAGGACTGCTGATTCTTATGCTTATGATGTAAGACGTCTCTCTTATTTTGGGAGATTGCAGTATGTTTTAGACGACAGGTACCTGATGACGGGGATTTTGCGTCGCGACGCCTCAACGCGCTTCGGTCCAAACAATAGAGTGGGTTACTTCCCTTCGCTCAGCTTAGGTTGGGTGATGTCTGAAGAATCCTTTTTCCCAAGACTGGATTACCTCGATTTCTTTAAGTTCCGTGGAAGCTACGGGGTAATGGGCAACGACAGAATCCCGGATTTTCTCTACCTGTCATTGCTAACAGGCCAGGCCACTTATGTCTCGGGGGACGACAATAGCCTGATCAATGGAATTGCGATTGGCCCCCTGTCCAATCCCAATATCAAATGGGAAGAATCCAGAAAGTTGGATGTGGGATTCGACATACGTTTCAGCAACAACAAATTCAACTTTGTCCTTGATTACTATGTCAACAATACGAGAAATCTCCTTATATCTGATATCCCGATCTCTGGTATCATGGGAGTATCAGCACCCGGTTCTTCCAGCCCTACCATCAACGCCGGTAGTGTAAGAAATCAGGGTTTCGAACTGGAATTTTTATACAGAGAGAGTTTAAGTGAGAGGCTCAACTTTACCATGGGCCTCAATTTCAGTACCATCAAGAATGAAGTGACTGCCATAGATGGAAGAGATGTGTTGGAAGGAGGTCAATTTGGCGTGGGGCAACTCCCGCCCTCCAGAATGGAAGTGGGACAGCCCATTGGATATTTTTACGGCTACAAGACCGATGGAATTTTCCAAAATATGGATGAAGTCAATGCGCATGCATCACAAGTAGCACTGGGTGCACCGGCTCAACCAGGCGATATTAGGTATGTAGATATAAATGGCGATGGTGTAATTGACGAGAATGACCGTGTTTATCTTGGCGATCCCATCCCCGATTTTACCTTTGGATTTAACCTGGAGGTCAACTACGGGAACTGGGACTTTACTGGTTACATCTTTGGTTCTGTCGGAAATGATATTGTCAGAAACTTTGAGAGAGACCAACCGAACGTCAACCAAATGAGCTATAAACTTGACAGGTGGACAGGAGAGGGCACCAGCAACAGAGTGCCTAGAACCACTGTATCTGCAACCACCAACAGTGTTTTTTCAGATTTCTATATTGAGGATGGATCATTTGTACGAATTCAGTCACTGGGACTGGGGTACAATTTCCAGAACAATTTGATGGAGCGCGTAGGAATTAACCAACTGCGGGTTTACGCAAAAGTGGATAATGTTTACACCTTTACCGAATACTCCGGCTACGACCCGACGGCATCTACAGGAGTTCCCGTTGGAGGGGGTATTGATCTTGGCTTCTACCCCATACCGAGAATATATATGTTGGGAGTCAACGTACATTTTTAATCATTAGAACAATTATCACCATGAAAAAAATATATTTACCTCTTTTAATTCTATTCGTAGTAACCTCCTGCCGGGATGATTATGTGGATGTGGTTCCTCCATATTCTATTAATTCTGAAACCTTCTTTGAAACGGAAGAAGACTATGAATTGGCGCTGGTCGGTGCCTACGATATGCTTCAGGCTACTTTTGTAAATGTGCTTATGGGTGAAATTGCTTCCGACAACGTGAATGCAGGCGGTGAGAGCCCAACGGATGTCATCGGCTGGCAACAAGTGGACAGAATGATTCACACTGCTGTCAATTCCAACATTCAGGATCTTTGGAATTTCAATTTCGCCGGAGTTCAGCGGGCATCCTGGATCCTGGAGAACGAGGACAACATCGACTTTGATGGCAAAGATCAGATCATTGCAGAAGCCAGATTCCTGAGGGCCTATTTCAATTTTGAATTGCTCAAATGGTTCGGTCCAATTCCTATAAAGGAGGGGCAATTTGAATTGGGCGATGAATTAACTATTCCCCGATCATCAAAAGATGAGGTTTATGATTTTCTCATCTCAGAGTTATTGGATGCCATTGATAATCTTGATGTGACCTCTTTACAAACCGGTCGGGTCAATCAAATGGCTGCCAGGGCTCTACTTG
>PWJP01000058.1 GCA_003559985.1 Saprospirales bacterium | reverse complement strand
GTTCAAACGACTCATGTACAGTTTAAACCTCACGTAAAAGAATACAAAGGGCAGGTAAATACAGAAGACCAAAGCATATACGAACCCAAATTCATAGAAAAAAACAATGGCAATAATGAGGCAGGCCGTGTAAAGAAGCATGAAAAAATGCCAGGATTTAAGGCGAACCATTTTGGTGAATTCATCCTCTTCTTTCAGCCTCGCCAGAGAAATAAAAACCAGCCCAAACAAGGAGCCCAGCGCGAACAACTCATTGCTCAGATTTTCGACTTTTGGCGGATTTAAAAATCCACCCTCTCTTCAGGGGAATTTGACTTCCAGGAATGAAAATTCAAAGTTCCAAAACAAATGACTAATCCCCAGAGGAATGAAAATAACAACAAGAATCCAGCCAATCAAGGGGTAAGAATTCGGTAGGAGATAAATATTTTTCATAAGTCAAAATTTGTAAAGCAAACTTTACTATTGTAAAGAATATTTTACACATCGTGCTTTTTTTTGACTTGGCCGGCGAATTTTTTTGTGGGAACTGTTTTGAAATAAACCTCTTAGCGTTCATCCAGGTGCTTCATTGTCTGAATCACGGATTTAATGGATTGCGCGGATTTTACGGATTTTTCTGTGGTGCACACAATTAGACCATCCGATAGAAAGGAACCCCGGGTGACGTGATTATAAAACGCCCCTAATGGAAGAATAGAACTATGTAGTGGACGCAAGGCATTGCGTGTCCAGAGTTGTAGGATTTGCATTGTATTGGCAGGGCAAATACGCACGTCCGTGCGTATCTACAGATATTTTCACTATTTTCAATTGAATCCTCCGCGGCCTCTGCGTAAAATCCTATCTACATTTGGCTCCTCTCAGACCACATAGATTACGGAAAAACAATGAAGCAATGAATACTGCCTCAGCGGCCTCTGCGTGAACCAAAATCCTACATAACGAATCATCCTAAAATCCCTCATTCCTGCAAGAAGGTTAGAATTCTCGCCGAAAACAAAAATTGTCCATTTTCAACTAGCCTGCCCCTATGCTTTCTTGTCCCCTACGCTTTGGGGAGGGGGTCCACTGTCAGTTTAATCCCACCAATTCGTCATTCGTAATTAACAAATCCCATAATGTCTGAATCACGGATTTAAACGGATTAAACGGATTCCACGGATTTTTTTCTTGTCCACATAATTAGACAATCCGATAGAAAGGAACCCCGGGTGAGATGATTACAAAAACGCTGATGGGAAATAAATTCGAACCCCAGAATTCTCGCCCAAAAAAAATGTCAATTGTCAATTATCAACTGTCCATTATCAATTAAGAACCCCAATTCGTAATTCGTAATTAATTACCCCCCTCTTTACCGTATCAAATTCACATTGCCCTGTCTGCTAAACCTGTCTCCACCAATGCACTCCACATCCAGGTAATAACCGTAGGCGCCCGTGGGTTGGTCTTCTCCTTTAAAAGTGCCGTCCCAGCCCCGGTCCAATTCGGTGGTTCTGAATACCTCCTGGCCCCAGCGATTGTAGATAACCAATTCAAATCTGTCGATATGTACACCTCTCAAATAAAGTACATCGTTTTCACCGTCTCCATTGGGAGAAAAGGCATTGGGCAGAAATACATAGGGTGTTTCACAGGGTACGTCCACCACCGTGAGTAATACGGAAGCGGAATTTACACAACCATTGGGCGAGGTAACTGTAGCCGTGTAGGTGGTTGTACTGTCGGGCATGGCCTCGGGATTAGAAACTCCGGGGTCATCCAGCCCATCGGGCGGATGCCAGGAAACCTCTGAATCAGGGGGATTGAATTCCACCAGCAGACCACTGCTCTCCTGGAACCTGAAAATGCGATCGGGAGTGGCTGATATCCCGGTAATTTCAGGTAGTGGCAAGACCACGACTAACACCTGCTTCTCCACGGAACAGGCACCGGATTCGATCCGGGTGGTATAAAGAGTGGTCTCTGAGGGACTGACGCGTGGATTGGGATCGGTGATTCCATCGATAAAACCAAATGCGGGAGACCAGGTATAGTTGTAATCGGGATTGAAGTCGGGATTGAGACGCACCGTATCCCCGAGGCATATCTCCAGTGTATCGGTAGTAAGATCAGCCGAGATCAAATCAACTTCTACTTCGGTTGTTTCGACAATACGACAACCCAGGCTGTCCATCGCGGTGAGTTCAATTTCCAAAAACACGGCCTCCTCAAAGGTCAATAAGTGCTCAGGTCCGGTCAATGTCATATCTACATCCCCGCTGATCTGCCAGTTGTATTCAACTCCCGGAAGGTCTCCGGGCTCGGCATTTAGCGCGAACTCAACAGTGTCCAGGCAACCCACCAATTCGGTTCCAATCTGCATCCCGGCTATCACACTTTCCAATACCCTTATTTCAGCTGAAGTAACTTCTACGCAGCCAAATAACGTATCCGTGGCCGTCACCTCTAATTCGTAGATACCCGAATCCGGCACTGAAAAAGAAACGATATGACTGCTGTCAGATTCAAGAATGTCATCCCCGTCTTTTACTTCCCAGTAGTAAATTACATTCTCCAGCTCCGGGAGTTCGAAAAACACGTCGAGGGTGTCGCAGACTATCAAATCTTCAAGTTCAAGGTCGATTTTCCGGGCAAGTACATCCACCTCGTAATAGGCAGTACAATGGGGACCAATTTTCACTTCTGCAGTATAAACACTGCTGCTCTGTGGCACCACAGTGGGATTTGCAATGGTATCATCCGTAATAAAATAAGTATTGGGCGTCCAAATGTGTTCTCCGTCCTGCCCTGCATCCAAAACAATGGTATCACCGCGACAAATTTCAATAAAGTCAAAGAAAAAGACCTCTTCTTCAATGCCGGTTTCAATTGTTATTTCATCGCTCAATTCACAGCCGAGGTCATTGGGAATTAGCACCTTGGCCAGTAATTCTGCATTTCCGACAAAAGTGTATTCGAATTCCGGCACCGCAGTTTGAAAGGTATCTCCCTCAATAATCCACAGGTATTCCCCGGGTTCAAAATCTCCGATAATCTCAGCGGTAAATTTGGCATCAAGAGAATCAATGCAGCGACCGGTTTCCCATTCAGCATGAAGTTCCACATCCTGGTCGATAATGTGAAGGGGAATAATATACTCAGTGCGACAGCCAACCCCTTGATAGACTGCACTACTATCAATAACTTTTAATTCCCAATCTCCGGAAGAAGGAATGCTTAACGTATCCTTCACCCCACTGCCTTGACCAAAAAGTACACTATCCCGATATAATCGCCACCTTAAATTAGTAGCTTCTTCACCCCATGGACTTGTTACCACAATATTGCCCAGCGTACAAATGGTATCTGGCACCTCGTATGCATCCTGATCAAAAACTTCAACTTCTACGGTTACTTCACCCCTGCAACTCTCATTGATTACTTCTGCTGTGTACAGAGTAGTTTCCAGGGGCATAGCGATTGGATTCGAGGTCTCCGGGGGGTCCATCAAACTCTCTTCCGGACTCCAAATATAGGTATTGAAAGCATCGTAATCCGGGTACAAATTCACCTCCGCTCCCTTGCAAATAAACTGGTTGTCGCTCACACCATCGTCAAAGATTAAACCGGTGGGAATTTCTTCTGAAATGACTTTCCAGCAACCGTACTCCTGATTGATTATCCTGAGGTCCACATTGACGGTTCGCACTCCACTAAACTCCATACTCCATACCGAATCGGTTATTATCGTTGAAGAAGTTCCCCACTCTACCACGGAGCGATAAAGGTTGGGACCGGGGATATCGGAAAGTATATTGGCTGAAAAACCCAATTCAATTGAATCGGTACACTCACCTCGTTCAACTCCGATTTCGGCCTCAAAATCTATGTCCAAAATATTGATAGTACGTGTAAAGGTATCATTACAGGCTTCCGTATTCCCCAGGGATATGAGGGTCACTTCATATTCTCCATGCTCTTCGGGAAAAGACAAAACAGGTTCAAAGGCAGTGGAGGTATCGTAGGGTTCTTCCAAATCACCAACTATCCAAATTTGCCCCAGGGCATTGTGACTCAGATTTTCAAATTGTATTTCGAATTGGTTACAGTAGTTTGGGGCAGCAAAATACGAAGAGGAAGTCACACCACAGACGCCCACATTGTATTGAAAATCCCTGAAAGTTGTACTGATCAACTCCCCATCCCGGTATTCATCCACACATATCCCAACCACAAATTGCCCTATTATGGTTGGAGTGCCAGTTAGCAAACCGGTATGGGGATCGATTTGGAGGGAGTCTTCTCCACCCAGCATATTGGTTAGGCTAAAAGGATCACCGACCCACTCTACCGGATCGTAAGGAGGGTTATTGGGTGGTTGAGGTATGGGAGCGTTAAAATCAACTCCACTCAGTGGCTGGCAAAGCCTGTAAACCAGGGAATCACCATCAGGATCTATGGCCGAATGGTCGTATTCAATGGGTTCATTTACACAAATGTACAAGGGTAGCCATTCTTTAAATTCTGCGCTGTTGTTACATTCCAGCAGTGCCCTTTCGGAAATGTCGGCCGTGTAGGAGGCACCGGTAAAAAAAGGATTCGAGATATTTACTATGGTCTCGTTCCGACAACATCGCTGATAAACCAATTGGTACCCACCCTCCCGAAATGGTAGATGCACCGTATCCAAATAAGTGGTCGTGTGAACACATACATCCGGCGGAACCACGTAGCAGGGATTTTCCAATACAGGTGATAAGGTGTCGTTATTTCTAACATATACCAATAACTCTCCATGCTCAGCTACCGTAGTATCCAATTGATTGTTTTCATCAAAAAACCCAATGGAAGCCGGATTGTCAAAAAGGGGTACTCCATAAAAACAATCTCGATAAATGGTCATGGAAATCTCAAAGTTGTTGTCCCCTAAACAGCGATAGTTGATCTCCCCTCCCACAATATGCGATGCATCCAATTGAGTGCAAAAACCCAACAGAATCGGGAACAACAGCAACTTGATGAAAAATCTATTCACTGTACAATGACCTTTATTTTGCCCAATTTTATCTGAGCCTGAAAATATTCAAAATTACTAAATTTTGAGCAATCATTTCGCTCAGACAGTATTAAAATAGAGACGGAATCCTCAGCGGTCTCCATACATCAGGTTGCAACCCCTCATTTCACTGCCATCCAGTCTGCCCATTATTTCAAATCTTCTCTCATCTACCATGCGACCAAGATCCATGGTCATAATAAAACTGCAGGTGTCCAAATTGGCCAGATCGATCACATTGACCCCACCGGTTACCCCTGTTTTTTCTCTGCAAAAAGGGTCGTTCACTTCACGGGTGTAAACCCTCATTGTGGGACCCGGTTCGAAAACTCCCTCATATTTTGAGTAAGCCTGAGAAAACAGTTCTGTCATTCCGTATTCAGAGTGAATCGAATCTACTCCAAGCCCCTTCTTAAGCACCCGGTGGAGATCGCTCCTTATCATCTCCTCCCGCCTTCCTTTCATGCCACCGGTCTCCATCAGGATAATCTTTTCGGAAAGTATCAGATCAGGTTTTTCTGCCAAATCCAACAGTGCAAAACTCACCCCGATCAATATGGTTTTCCGGTCACTTTGCACGGCGCAATCCAGTGTCCGAAAAAAATCACCGTCCAACTCGCCGAAAATCCCTGAACACGCCTCATTACTGTCTTCCGCAAACTCACTCACCATGTGCACCAGCGAACTCTGACCCTGCTCCAGATAATTTGGAAGCAAGCTAATCCAATTGTATTGCTCCATGGGCCCATAAACAGCCTCAAAACATACCGTGGATATTTTTTTGTACCATGACCTGTCTCTTAGATGGTGTTTGGCGCGAATTTGTCCACCGGTCCCACTGCTGAGAAATGTTTTTTCCTCATTCCAGCTCCCGGTCTTCACCTCATGCGACTTAAAAAATTCAATGGGCAAACAGGGAATTTCATATATGTCGGACAACCCTATGCCCTCAAATCCCAGGGCTTCACAATAGCTGCGGTACAATTCATTATTGGCAAATTGATACTCAAAAACCCGCATAGCAATCTCCTCAAAATCGCCGGGCTGCTCGACGAGATTTAAAATCCTCTTCCGCAAATCTTCAGCAGAATCCATTCTACGGTTCTTTTACTTATACGGGTAACAAATGTAGGGAAAGAAATGATTGGTTTTTGGCTTTCTCAGTTCTGAATTGGTGAGTCTGCTGATGGGTTATTGGTTGATGGCCGATGGCTGATGGTTGTCCCAGTTTTGAATTGGTGAGTCTGCGGAGCGGTTGATGGTCGATGGCCAATGGTTCATGGCCCCCAAAGCATAGGGGGCAGGCTCTTTTGCGGGCGAAACCTTGATGCAGCCTGCAGTAAATCATTATTTAGGGGGTGTTGATTTTTAAGATAATCCTCTCGTCCTGGTTAAATAGACCATGGCGATATAGATAATCCCGTAGGGGTGAAATGATTATAAAAACCCCACTAATGAAAAAATAGAACCATGTAGCGGACGCAAGGCATTGCGTCCCTAAACGGAATTGATTCATACCCTGTCCGCTTGCCTCCAATGCGTCGCCTGCCCCCCACCAAAGCTTTGGGGGCAGGCGACGCATTGGGGGGGGGTGGGCCATCAACCATCAACAGACTTTAAACGTCCACATTGGCGTAGCGGGCATTTTTCTCGATAAAAGCGCGACGTGGGGGCACCTCGTCACCCATCAACATAGAGAAAATGCGGTCGGCTTCTTTGGCGTCTTCAATAGAAACGCGGTTTAAAAAGCGGGTATCGGGATCCATGGTGGTCTCCCAGAGCTGCTCGGCATTCATCTCGCCGAGACCCTTGTAGCGCTGCAGTTTCACCGAACTTTCCTTACCGTCTTTGGACAGGCGGGCTACCGCCTCTTTTCGCTCCTCCTCAGTCCAGCAGTACTGGAACTCCTTGCCCCTTTTTACGAGGTACAGGGGCGGAGCGGCAATATAGACATAACCCTGCTCTACAAGCGTCCTCATAAACCGGAAGAAGAAAGTGAGTATCAGCGTGACAATGTGACTACCATCCACATCTGCATCACACATGATGATGATTTTGTGGTACCTGAGCTTATCGATATTGAGTATGCGCTCTCCTTCGCTAGCCTCTTCGATGGAGACACCGAGGGCGGTAAAGATATTTTTAATCTCTTCGTTCTCGTAGATTTTGTGTTCAAGGGCTTTTTCGACATTCAGGATTTTTCCGCGCAGGGGCATAATGGCCTGGAAGTGTCTGTCGCGCCCCTGCTTGGCAGTTCCACCTGCGGAGTCACCCTCCACCAGGTAAATCTCGCATTCCTGCGGGTCTTTTGAAGCACAATCTGCCAGTTTCCCGGGCAATCCGGTTCCGGTCAATACATTCTTGCGCTGAACCATCTCGCGGGCTTTTCTCGCAGCCTGCCTCGCTGTGGCTGCCAGCACCACTTTTTCCACTATTTGTTTGGCACTCTTCGGGTTTTCTTCCAGGTAGTGGCCCAGAATATCTCCAACCGTCCTACTGACAATACCGGTGACCTCCGAGTTGCCGAGTTCCCCCTTGGTCTGTCCTTTAAACTGCGGTTCTGCCACCTTGACGGAGACTACCGCGGTGAGACCCTCTCTGAAATCCTCACTTGAGGTTTTTACTTTTTTAAACAGGTTGTTGTCCTCGCCATACTTTTTCAAAAGGCGACTCACCGCCATTTTAAAACCGTTGACGTGGGTACCACCCTCGCGGGTTGTTATATTGTTTACAAAGGAGTAAATATTCTCAGAAAAGCCCGTGTTGTACTGCATGGCAACCTCCACTTCCACGTTGTCTTCCTTGCCCTCGACAAAAATAGGCTTTTCGATCAGAGGCGTTCTTGACTCATCCAGATACTCTACAAATTCTGCGAGACCACCCTCGGAGACAAAGCTATCGGACACGTAGCCCTCACCGTTTTTTTGCCTTTCATCGACTATGGTCAATTCGAGTCCCTTATTGAGAAAGGACAATTCCCTCAGGCGATTGGCCAGGGCTTCGTATTTGAAGTCGATCTCGGGAAAAATCTCCGGATCCGGGTGAAAGGTAATTACCGTACCTCGTTTATCGGTATCACCCACTAGCTTTACGGATTCCACCGGAACGCCCTGTCGGTACTCCTGCACCCATTTCTTGCCTTCCCTGTGCACTTCTGCGCGCATGAGATCGGACAGTGCATTCACACAGGAAACACCGACCCCGTGCAATCCACCGGAAACCTTGTATGTGTCCTTGTCAAACTTACCACCCGCGTGTAGCACCGTCATGACCACTTCGAGGGCGGATTTTCCCAGTTTTTCGTGCTCACCCACCGGAATACCACGACCGTCATCGATCACCGTGATGCTGTTGTCCTTGTGGATGATCATTTCAATCTTAGTGCAGTGTCCTGCGAGGTGTTCATCTATGGAGTTGTCAACTACTTCCCAAACCAGGTGATGCAGTCCCTTGAGGTCTGTACTTCCGATGTACATACCGGGGCGCATTCGCACTGCTTCGAGTCCTTCGAGAGCCTGTATATTACTGGCCTCATAGGAGGGGGGGATATTTGTTTCGCTCATTTCTTTTTTCTCTGTTTAAAAGATGTGCAAAGATACGAAAATTTATTGGTCCTGCACCCCCTTTTTCCGCTTTTATTGACCCTCAAAAACAAGGGGTTGAATCATCTGCGGATTTATTCTCAAAGAGTTGAAAAATCGCAGTGCCTGAGTGAATTACACCTATTTCCTCCCATCCATTTTTTTTAAATAATCACCAGCCACCCCAACCCATCGAATCAAGCTGCAAATGACCAATTTTTACGGAATCACTAAATTTGCGAAAATGTTGTGGGTGGCACTCTTTTCAATAGAGGATAAAGGCCATCGCGAACCAAACCAAAAAAAGCATTGACGCAATGGAGGTAGAATTCAGGGTGAAGGATGTGGAAGAGCTGGAAAAAATCGCCGGGGACATCCTCAATGAACTGGGGAGTCCCGGGCCGGTGTCAATTTACGGGGACCTGGGGGCAGGAAAAACAACCCTCGTAAAAGCCCTTTGCACCAAACTTGGTGTTACTGAAGCGATCAGCAGCCCGACTTTTTCGCTGCACAACATCTACCTGGATGGGAACGGCAGAGAGGTATTTCACATGGATCTCTACCGGCTGAAAGACGAAGACGAACTCATCCAGGCCGGTATAGCCGAATCACTGGAGCACGACTACTGGGTTTTTATCGAGTGGCCGGAGTTGGCAGAACCATTCCTTCAAGCGACTCATAAAACCATAAAGATCACCACCATTGAGGGTGGTATCAGAAAAATCCGTATCTTGTAATTTTGTAGCGCGACTTAAATAGAGAAAAATGGCAGTCGATCCCAACAACCCCAAAGGAACTCAGGCCCAACCGGGTGGTACTTTTCAAACTCAGCCCGAGACACTGGAAGTCGTACACCCGGAACAAAAACTGTTCATCGGGGTGCCCCGCGAACAGATTATGCAGGAAAACAGGGTGGCACTGGTACCCTCTGCCGTATCCGCGCTGGTGGCGAATGGACACCGTGTTTTAGTAGAAAAAAATGCAGGGTTGAGCTCCAATTTTTCAGACAGGGACTACGCCGAAGCCGGTGCGGAGATTTGCGCGGACAAGAAGGAGGTTTTCAAAGCGCGTTTTCTCGTAAAAGTGGCCCCCTGCACCAAAGACGAACTGGAATTGCTGCACGCCCAGCAAATCATTTTCAGCCCACTGCAAATCCCCCTCATTGACAAGGAGTACATCACCACGCTGATCTACAAAAAAGTTATCGCCATCGCCATGGAATACCTCATGGACAGTGATGGCTCATTCCCCATTGTTGGCATGATGAGCGAAATGGCCGGCCTGAATGCGGTACTAACTGCTGCCGAACTCCTGACCCACAAAGCGGGAGGCAACGGGGTCTTGCTGGGGGGCGTTTCCGGGGTTCCACCGGCCAGGGTGATTATCCTCGGTGCGGGGGTGGTCGGCGAATACGCTACCCGCGCTGCTACCGGACTGGGTGCTGAGGTTCGTGTTTTTGACAACAACATCTACAAACTGGTCAGAATCCAACGAAGGACCGGTAAGCAACTTCACACCTCGGCCCTGAATCCCGTCCACCTCCAAAAGGAGATATCCACCGCCGATGTAGTGATCGGAGCCATTCACTCCAAAACGGGTCGCTCGCCGGTGGTCGTCACTGAGGACATGGTGGCCAATATGAAAAAGGGGGCGGTAATCATCGACGTGAGCATAGACCAGGGGGGATGCATTGAAACTTCCAGGGTGACCAGCCACGAAAAACCGGTTTTTGAAAAATACGGTGTGATCCACTACTGCGTACCAAATATCGCCTCCAATATCCCGAGAACGGCCTCCATTGCCATAAGCAATATCCTGACGCCCATTCTTTTGAAAACGGGTGACACCCATTCACTGGAAAACCTCTTTTCCTCTGACAAAGGGCTGCGACACGGGGTATATATTTACAAGGGATTGCTCACCCACAAGTACCTGAGCCAGGTTTTTGGCCTGAAGTATTTTAATCTTGAATTCATGAACACCTCGAGTTGGTGATGCAAAAAACAATGAATACTGCCCGGCGTTCAATTTCCATGAGCACTGCAAAATCCGTCAAAAAGACCTACGCTGTTAAAGAGGCGTTTTACACCCTTCAGGGCGAGGGGCACCACAGTGGTCGTCCTGCTGTATTTCTGAGATTCTCAGGTTGCAATCTCTGGTCCGGTCTTGAAAAAGACAGACACAAAGCAATTTGCCAATTTTGCGATACGGATTTTTGGGGTACGGATGGAGAA
Source organism: Saprospirales bacterium (assembly GCA_003559985.1). GTDB lineage: Bacteria > Bacteroidota > Bacteroidia > Chitinophagales > Saprospiraceae > PWJY01. The sequence continues at coordinate 7 of PWJP01000058.1, read as the reverse complement.
AATGGTG
>PWJP01000215.1 GCA_003559985.1 Saprospirales bacterium | reverse complement strand
GGAATTCAACCAGTTGACGCCTGTCTTTGAGTTCGGTAATTTGTCTTTCAAGCAATAGCTTTCGGTAGCGCTCTGCTGTTCCATAGCGGGATCCAATTCGAATTGTTTGCGAGAATACATCCGCTCCTATTGACAGGATAGCATCGCAAATTTCATCCACGGCCCGGTTGGTGTATGCCAAAAGAAGCAGCCGCTCTCCCTTTTGAGTGACCAGGTGGTCGATGAGGTTTTTTATGATTACGCTTGTTTTACCCGTTCCCGGCGGACCCCACAAAAGGAAGTAATCCCTGCAATTGATCATTTTATTCATCACCCGGTTTTGCTCAGAAGTGAGTCCGGGAAATTCGTGGTTGGTCGTTTGGTTAGTAGTATGTGGTTTGCGGCGACCAAGCCACAAATTTCGCTGGTCTTTGGAAGCGCGCATGAAGGTGGCCAGGGAGCGGAAGTAATGCCTGAATCCACTCTCCAGCACATCGGGTTCAAGTGCCCAAATATTTGCCATGCCCGGCCTCTCGGTTTGAGAAAGCCTGGACCGAAGCCTTACGGTGATTTCCTCTTTTTGGATTTCAATCAATGTGCCGCGGTAAACCTGTGTGAATGGAGCATGTTGGCTTTTTACCCCCTGCTCATACAATACCACCACATCGCCCACTCTGAAATTTGCCAACTTTTGGGGAGAGCCAGACCGGGACAATATCATCCGTGGATTGGCATCACTACTGAGGTCTTCCTTTATTCTCAATCCCGACAAAAGCGCAAAACGCTCCTCCTTGCTCTTGTGGTCGTCCAGCCAGAGTGCCGAAAGCCCCTTACGCTCATCGGGATTTCCCCCGCCCGCTGTTTTCGAATGGGCAAATTCGCGGGCTACAAAGGAGTAAAAAGATATGAAATACCGCTTCTCCAGTTCGTCCAGCTTTTTCCAGTGGGCGATGACATCCCTTGCGTCTTTTCCTGTGAATCCGGGTATTTCAGCCAATTTATCCATTCCCAGGGTCCGTAAAAACGAACCAGTCTCCAGGCTGTCGGCATGTTGCAATTTCAGTTCGCCAATGAATATCTTGTTGCGCAGAGACAGGGTTCTGTTTTGGAAAGCACGCACAGCAGGGGCAAATCTGAGGGTCTCCCTGTTGTCTTTTGCATAGATAATGTAAGCGGACAGATTTTCATCCCTGGGATAGAGGTCCTTGAGGATCAGGTAGTAGAGCATCGTCTGTGCATAGTGAGAGGGGTTTATACCGTAGGCATTTGGGCGAAAGGTGCTTCCGCTTTTCAACTCAAAAATCTCGCTTTTTTTCTCCTTTCTGTTGCGGTACAATAAATCCAACCTCCCCTGTATTCCATTTCCCGGAGAGTAGAATGAAGGCTCTATGGAAAATTGACTTAGCTCCTTCCCGCCGGCCAAAAAATTTGAGCGGATCAGCTTTTGTATGTTTTTGTAGTAGCCCAGTGCCTGGCGGGCGATGTACTGGATATCCTCATCCCCCATGGCAGCAAAAGAAACCGGGTCTATAAAAAATGAATTCCGGATCAGCTCATTGAAGGGCAATTCTGGATTTTCCATCAGGCGGTCGAGGAAGTAATTGGCCACGTGACCAGCCATGAGGTATTTGGAATTTTGCGGGGGGATGAATTTTCTCAGCAGGTGTATGGATGGGTTGTTTTCTCCAGGCTGTACGCAGGATGCCACAGCTGTCACATCGATAATAAAGTCCGGTTCGACGATAATTACGGCCGGGTGCAGCACCCCGTTTTCGTCCTCTCTAACTTCCCGCAGCAAAAGAGTTATATTGGAGAATCCCAGCTCTTTAAGTTGCTGAAGATCCTCTAAAAAAGGGCCGTCATTTTTATGGATAAAGGCCGGCTTTCCTCCCATTTTTTCTCGCAGGACTTCCCATCCGCTCTCGTTGTCGCGACCTGTAAAAAGGACGCGCTCCCGGGGGATGAATTTCATGCCCTTTCCCTCCTTTTCAGCAATCCCGGATAGTGGCACTTCCAAATCCATCACCTCAGACCCCGGAATTTCATCCAATAGGGTGTCGATCAAGAGAGCCAGGGCAAATAAACCCGACTTCCACTGGTCTATGTCCTTTTGTTGGTTGGGTTCGAGGCTCAAAAATTTCCTGAACAGGTGCAGGCGAAACATCAATTGTCCATCCAGGCTGTATTTCACCCCAATGTAACTCAGGACTGCAAATTCCGTGGAGAAGTGAATGTCCTCGCCCCGGCTAAGATGATCGGTTAGAAAGTAGTAGAGTTGCTTAATCTGCTCTTTACCGTTTCCTTCATCGCTTTCAAATAATTTGGCCAGTTCGGGTACCATGTCCCGGCACTGTTCCAGAAGTCTTCGCTGCTTGTCGTTTATCACCCCGGTTTGTTTTTGTCCCTATGGTGTTTCATCTTCAACAAATGTACCCAATTTTTCTCAAAGATTTCCGTTTTTTTTGGTTAGGTTTTAGTTGAATTTGTCCAAAAAAGACTTTCAGATGAAGGATCGTTTGATGTTTTTGGCAAATTATATTTTGCAATCGGATAATAAGTTGGCTTGATTAGAATAGTAAGTGTTGTTTTAAGGATTTTTTGCAATAAAAAACAGCGATTGTCATAAAATGACAATTGAGGGTCTTTACTTTGCGAACAGGGAAGATGATGTTGTAATTGCTCCGTGTAGTGCAATTTTAAAGAGGATTTATTTGCAGAATTGGGGTAATGGCTTAACTTTACTGCTACAAACAGCTAGATAGACCCTTTAATATT